>NZ_JBYNAH010000123.1:0-14713 GCF_059781815.1 Salipiger sp.
GGCTTTCACGCATCAGTTACCATGATTTCTGTCGATCACGATTTCACCCGAAGCGCTTCGGATGCCCGCCCCATTCACGCCGCGCTGAAATTGTCGCCGCCGCGCCGCGATTTGCCGCAGCGCAGCGAAATCCGCCGCCCTGTCATGGCTTTGATACCGACAGGGGGCACGGCTTGCGGCAGAGTGGCAAATGAAGATGGAGGCGTAAGATGTTATTTTCCCTACAAGGTCAGAAGGCGCTCATCGTCGGCATCGCCAACGAGCACTCCATCGCCTGGGGCTGCGCCAAGGCGCTGCGAGACCAGGGCGCGGATCTGGCAATCACCTATCTCAACGCCAAGGCCGAGCCGCATGTGCGCCCGCTTGCCGAAGAGCTCGGCGCCGAGATCATCCTGCCGCTCGATGTCAGCCAGCCCGGCCAGCTCGAGGCGCTGTTTGACGAGATCACCGCCCGCTGGGGCCGGCTCGACACGCTGCTGCATTCGATCGCCTTCGCCCCGCGCGACGATCTGCACGGCCGGGTCGTCGATTGCTCGGCGGAGGGCTTCACCATGGCGATGGACATCTCGGTGCATTCCTTCCTGCGCATGATCCGGCTGGCCGAGCCGCTGATGCAGGAGGGCGGCACCTGCCTCACCGTGTCGTTCTTCGGCTCGGTTCGGGTGGTGAAGGATTACAACATGATGGGGCCGGTGAAGGCGGCGCTGGAAAGCGCCGTGCGCTACACAGCCGCCGAACTTGGCGAAAAGGGCATCTCGGTGCACGCCCTGTCGCCGGGGCCGCTCAAGACCCGTGCCGCCAGCGGCATCAGCCATTTCGACGAGATGCTCAACGCCGCCGCCGCGCGCGCGCCCATGCATGTGCTGGCGAGCATCGAGGACGTGGGCGCCATGGCCGCCTTCCTCGCCTCGCCGCAGGCCCGCAACCTGACCGGCGGCGTGCACGAGATCGATGGCGGCTACTCGATCATTGCCTGACCACTCACAGCCCCCTGCCACCGTCGAGCAACGGCGCCCAAAGCATGGCGGCTCCTCACAAAACGGGGTGGTCGCCACATCCCTGATGGGTAAGATGCCGACAACGCCGGGCGCCCGCGGCGCGATCTCTGCGCCATGCCGGACCCTGACGCTTCCGGACCAGACAGAAAGGCGCCCGCTCCCATGACCAAGACCCCCGTCGCCCTGACGCTGAACGCGGGCTCGTCCTCGCTCAAATTCGCCCTCTACGACATTTCCGGCGCTCCGGTGGAGCTGGCCTCGGGGCTGGTCGACGCCATCGGTGCCGCGCCCAGGCTCAAGGCGGATTTCGGCAGTGCCGCCCCTGCCCTCAAGCGCGACCTGACCGCCGCCGAGGCGCGCGACCATGTCAGCGCGCTCAACACCGCGCTCACCGAGCTGCGGCAGAAATTCCCCAACGCCAAGGCCTCGGTGGTCGGCCACCGCGTGGTGCATGGCGGCCCGGTCTATTCCGAGCCGGTGGCAATCACCCCCGAGGTGCTCGAGGAACTGCGCCGCTTCTCGCCCTTCGCGCCGATCCACCAGCCGCACAACCTCGCAGGCGTCGAGGCCGCCATGGCCGCCTTCCCCGACGCGCTGCAGGTCGCCTGCTTCGACACCGCCTTTCACCGCAGCCATCCCAAGGTGAACGACATCTTCGCCCTGCCGCGCGAGTATTACGACAAGGGCGTGCGGCGCTACGGCTTCCACGGGCTGAGCTACGATTACATCTCGGGCGAGCTGAAGCGGCTGGCGCCCTTGGTGCATGACGGGCGGGTGATCGTGGCGCATCTGGGCAACGGCGCCTCGATGTGCGGCATGATCGGCGGGCATTCCATTGCCTCGACCATGGGCTTCACCGCGCTTGACGGTCTGCCCATGGGAACGCGGACGGGCCAGATCGACCCGGGCGTGATCTTTTACATGGTGCAGCAGGAGGGCAAGAGCATCGACGAGGTGCGGCAGCTCTTCTACTCGAAATCCGGCCTCCTTGGCCTCTCGGGCCTGTCCAACGACATGCGCACGCTCGAGGCCGCCGGCACCGTCGAGGCCAACGAGGCGATCGACTATTTCGTCTTCCGCATCCGCCGCGAACTGGGCGGTCTGGCGGCCGCGCTCGGCGGGCTCGACGCGCTGGTGTTCTGCGGCGGCATCGGCGAGAACTCGCGTCTGATCCGCGAACGGGTCTGCGAGGGCATGGGCTGGATCGGGCTTGAGCTGGATCGCGAGCGCAACGCCCGCAACGACACCCGCATCTCCACCGAGATGAGCCGGGCAAGAATCCTCGTGGTGCCCACCAACGAGGAGCTGGTCATCGCCCGGGCCGGCAAGCGGCTGCTCGAAAGCGCCGCCTGAGCCCGGTGACCGGAAGGGGCGCGCCGGAATGGCGCGTCCGCAGCGCTCAGATCGCGCGGGCGGCCGAACGGGCGATTTCGGGGATCTGCGCGCGGATCAGGTTGATGTCGGCCAGTTCGCGGTCGGTGTAGGTGGAAAGCTCCTCGTAGACGCGGGCGTATTCATTGCGGCGCGCGTTCCAGTGCCTGACCGCCGCGACGGCCTCGTGAAGCTGGGCGGCAAACCCGGTTTGCACGGAATGTTCGGTCACATGAGCCATGTGTCTGTCCTCTCGATATGAACTGTCAGGAAGCGGCGTTTGCCTGCCCGAGCGGGGCGCGCGACGCCTTGATGCCCCTCATATCGTGCCGAGAGGGAAACAGAACAACGTACAGATGCGGGACCCCGGCATGCACGCGCGGCATGCCGCAAAGGCCCGCAGAGAGAAAATCACGCGATCTCACATTTCGTTAACTTTTTTTGGGAACCAATCCCGACAAGCCGCGTTGTTAGCTTCTGGGACGACAGGTATCTTGAAGGCAGTCAGCAGTTGAACAGTACATCACTTCGCGCGCCGCGCCTGGCCGACTGCGCAGACCCGTTTCGCCACGCCCTCCGTCGCGACACAAAGGCCGAGCACGACGCGCTCGAGATGCAGTTCGCGCCCTTCATGGACGCTCCCGAACGGCACTTGCCCTGGTTTCTCGCCACACAATACGCGGCGCTCAGCGCTCTTCTGGCCAGCCGCCCGGTCGATGCCGACCGCATGCTGTCGGGCCTTCTGCTGACCGAACTGGTCGGCCGGCTGCGCTTTGACCTCGAGAACCGCGGCGCCATCGCGCAAACCATAGAGGCGGCCGACGCAGCGCTCGACGCGGTGGCGATCGACTACCTCGTTCTGGGCTCGCGGCTCGGCACCGAGACCATGCGCCGCCAGCTCTTCGGCGACCACCAGCGCGAGGCGATCCCGCAATATTTCCTCATCGGCACGATGCCGCAGCTCTGGCAGCGCCACTGCGCCGAGCTGAACAAGGTTGCCAGCGGCTCGGAACGCGCCGCCCGCATCATCGAAGACACCAATGCCGGCTTCGCGCTCTTTTCCCGCGCCGCCACAGCGCAGGCCTGACTATGAAAGACGACCAGACATGACGACAACGCCCCCGTTCCCTGCCCCGCAGCGGACCGTGGATCTCACCGATTGCGACCGCGAGCCCATCCACCAGCTTGGGAGGGTGCAGTCCTACGGTGCATTGCTGGCGCTCTCGACGGACTGGATCGTCCAGCACGCCTCCGAGAACCTCGAGGCCATCCTCGGCATCCCCGCCGAGGAGGCGCTCGGCCGGCCGCTGCGCGAGCTCGTCGTGTCGGACGGGTTCGACCGCATCCGCCAGAACCTGCGCGTGGTCGATCTCCCCGATGGCGTGCTGCGGCTGTTCAATGTCACGATGCGCGCGAGCGGCAAGGCGTTTGACGTCTCGGTGCATGGCTCGGGCCGCCACCTGATCGTCGAGTTCGAGCCCAAGGTCGCCACCCGCGGTCGCGACGTTCTGGCCGAGGTCTACCCGCAGATCTCGGCCCTCAGCCGCAACCGCGACCTGCGCTCCCTGACCCGCGCGGCGGCGCGCGGACTGCAAAGCCTCTGCGGCTTCGACAGCGTCATGGTCTACCAGTTCCAGCCCGACCAGTCGGGCAAGGTAGTGGCCGAGGTCCGAAAGGACGGACAATCGAAATATGACGGGCTGATGTTTCCGGCCTCCGACATTCCGGTGCAGGCGCGCGCCCTCTACAAGCGCTCGCTGCTGCGGCTGATCTCGGACGTGAACGACCCCGGCAGCCCGATCCTGCCGGGCACCACGCTCGACGGCCAGCCGCTCGACCTGTCGCTTGCGGTGACCCGCTCGGTCTCGCCGATCCATATCGAGTACCTCAAGAACATGGGGGTCGAGGCCTCGATGTCGGTCTCGATCATGAAGGATGGCGAGCTCTGGGGCCTCTTCGCCTGCCACCACCACAGCCCGCACTACATCGAGTACGAGCGCCGCACCGCGCTCGAGATGTTCGCGCATATGTTCTCCTACGAGCTGTCGCGCTTCGAGGACCTGCAGCGCAAGAAGGTCGAGGACGAGACCAGCCGCCTGCAGACCCTGCTGATGGGCCACATGGCCGATGGCCGTCCGGTGGCGGAAAGCCTGCTGTCAATTTCGGAAGATATCGAGACGGTCATCCCCCATGACGGGGTGGTGCTGTTCGAGAACGAAGCGTTCCACGCCACCGGCACCGTGCCCACCGAAGAAGAGTTCCGGGGCATCGCGCGCTTCCTTGACCGCTCGATCGGTGCCGGGGTGTTCCATACCGATCACCTCGGTCGCTATCTCGAGGCCGCGCGCGACTTCCCCGCCCGCGCCGCAGGGTTGATGGCGATCCCGATCTCCAAGCGTCCGCGCGATTACCTGGTGCTGTTCCGCAAGCAGATCGAGGAGACCGTCGCCTGGGCCGGCGATCCCACCAAGCCGGTGAGCATCGGCCCCAACGGCACCCGTCTCACACCACGGCAAAGCTTCGAGGTCTGGCGCGAGACGGTGCAGGGCCGCAGCCTGCCGTGGTCGCTCGAACAGGAACACGCCGCCAACAAGCTGCGCACCATCCTGCTTGAGGTCTATCTCAAGGTGCTCGACGCCTCGGATGCCGAGCGCAAGCGCGCGCAGGAACAGCAGCAGTTGCTGATCTCGGAGCTGAACCACCGGGTGCGCAACATTCTCAACCTGATGCGCGGTCTGCTGTCGCAGTCGCGCGCCTCGTCGGACACGCTCGAGGGCTTTACCGCCAATCTCGATGGCCGCATCCAGTCGCTGGCCCGGGCGCATGACCAGCTCACCTCCGAGCAATGGGAGCCGACCTCGCTCAAGAGCCTGATCCAGTGCGAATTCGCGGCCTATGCCTCGGACAAATCCGCGCGCGTGGTGATCACCGGCCCCGATGCGATGATCGCGCCCAATGCCTACACCACCATGGCGCTGGTGCTGCACGAGATGGCGACCAACTCGATCAAGTATGGCGCGCTCTGTGACCAAAGCGGCACCGTCGAGGTGCAGCTGACCGAGGACAGCAGCGGCGGGCTTCTGATCGACTGGGCCGAGCGCGGCGGCCCGCCGGTGACGCCGCCCAAGCGGCGCGGCTTCGGCACCACCATCATCGAAGGCTCGATCCCGCACGAGCTCCGGGGCGACGCGGAGGTCTCCTACAAGGTCACCGGGCTCGAAGCGCATTTCCGCCTGCCGCCCACGGTGATCTCGCGCATCGTGGCCGACACCAGTGACCCTGGCGCGACGTCTCCAGCGCCCGCGGCCTCCGCCGCCGGAGGCGAGATGCGCCTTTCCGGTCAGGGCATGGTGCTGGAGGATTCTCTTATCATCGCGATGGATGCCGCCGCCACGCTCGAGGATCTGGGGGCCGCGAAGGTCGAAATCCTGTCCTCGGTGCCCGAGGCAATGCGCTGGATCGAGAAGCATCCGGTCGACTTCGCCATTCTCGACGTGAACCTCGGCGAGGAGCAATCCTTGCCCGTGGCGCGCAAGCTGCACGAGGCCGGCGTGCCCTTCGTTCTGGCGACGGGCTACGGATCGGCCGACGAGCTTGTCGAAACCTATCCGCCCTGCACCATCGTGCAGAAGCCGTTCACATCGACCTCGCTGGAGGATGCGCTCAGAAAAGCAATGTCGGGCGGGTGAAAATTACCAGCAAGACCAAATTGTTATTCGGAATGCCCTTGAAAAATCGTTATACTGACACGCGTCGCGGTTGTGGCGAGGAGTGTCCGGATGATTCTCAACGGTGAACAGGTCAGCCTGCAGGCCCTTGCGGTCATGCAAGGCTATCTTGCGGAACGGTCGAACGTCTGCGCCAAGGTCATCGACGCTGAAGGCCGGGTCATCGGGATCAACCGGCGCGGCCTCGAACTGCTCGGGGTGCAGAGCCAAGATGTCTGCGGCAAGGTCTGGACCGAATTCTGGGAGGGGGCCGCGGCCGAAAAGGCGCGCAACGCGGTCGCCGCGGCATTCGACGGGCAGGCAAGCGCCTACACCGCCGAGTTTTTCGGCACAGGCCAGCGCAGCGTCTGGGAGATCGAAGTGTTTCCGCTTGAACAACGTGACGATGGCATCTCCTCGGTGCTCGCGCTGTCGGTCGACATCACCGAACACGCGACGCAGGAGGGCGACATGGATCGTACCGATCTGCTCAGCTCGCTGAACGAGACGCTGCACACGATGGCCAACATCGCCACGGTCAGCCAGTCGAGCGCCCGCATGCTGCCCCGCGCGAGGGACGAGAAGATCATCGCCGAGATTGCTGCAGAACTGGCGCAGGCCGCACGCAAGGCGCAGGACGCCATATCCGACCTGCGCGCAGCGCTGCCCGGCAGCGGCGGAGCGCGGCCGGGCAGCTGAGCGCTTACTTGGGATACATGAACGTCAGGGTGAGCCGCGCGCCCCAGCCATCCGGGCCGTATTCCGGCGAATCCGCCCAGTAACGCACCCCCGCTCCGATGCTCACCGGCGTGCCGCCGATGGTCGTCACTTTGGACAGGTTGAGGTTGACCGGCAGCGAGGTTTGCTCCGATGTCCAGTCGTAGGTCAGCTCGGTGTTGAGCGCCAGCGACCAGCCGCCACTGAAGCCGTAGGTGACGAAGGGCTGAAAGAAGGTGGCGTCGATCTCGGTCGCGTCATCGCCGCCGCCGACATCCCAGATATGGTTGAACAGCGCCCCGTAAGTCCATGCTCCGCTTTGCTTAAGCCCCACTGCGGTCAGGCCCGCGCCGAACTGATCGGCGGTGAAGTCATCCGATCCGCTGGGCAGCAAGAAGACCGGACCCACGCCCCAGATCAGCCCGCCGGCGGTGGGGTTCTTGGGCGAGAAGAAGAAGCTCTGGACGATGTCGCCGTAGCCCTTCTGGCTGCTGCCCGGGATCACGTCGGTCTGGCTGATGACCGGCAGGATGGTCCGCGAAATCAGGTTCCAGTCGTCGTTCAGAGAGATCGGCAGCACCGGCTGGATGTTCAGCGTGTAGCGATAACCGTCGCCATCCACGCCATAGCCTTCATCGTAGTTGAGCTGGAACGGCAGGCTGTAGAGATTGGCCACCGGGTTGGCGAGCTGGCGCGCCAATTCATCGGCATCCTGCGCGGCAACCGCAGCGGGCATCAGCATCGCAACAGCAGCGCCCACGCCAGGAAGTTTCGAAATGGTCTGTGACATGGTCTCACCCCCGGAATGCGTGAGTCGGCCTTGACGGTCCGGCGCTGTCTCTAACGCCCAAGTATACGCCCGCACGGATAACGCGAGAATATGACTCTTCGGCACACCTCTGAAAGGGATGCAGAAATCTACCAGTCCTGAAGGGAGACCCAGCCCGGAGCGAGGGGCCCGTGCGCCGCGCGCTTCGTGTCGCCGCGCTCGCCGCAATGGCAGCCGAAGCCGAACCCGGACACGCATGAGGAGATCTCGCCCGACGATCACGTCCCCCCCTGTCACGGATGACAGCTCCCCGCTTGCCGCGTATTCAGGACCAAGACGCTGCAGGGATTGCCTCGATGAACAGCATACGGATCGCGCGCGAGATCAGGTTGCCCGACGACCTTCGGGTCGCGCGGGCGCGCAGCGCGCCGCATCTCGGGCCGCGCCTGCTGTTCTTCAGCGGCGGCAGCGCGCTCAACGGCATCTCGCGCCAGCTCAAGCGCTATACCTTCAACTCGGTGCACCTGATCACCCCCTTCGACAGCGGCGGCAGCAGCCAGGTGCTGCGCGAGGCCTTCGGCATGCCGGCGGTGGGCGACCTGCGCAGCCGGCTGATGGCGCTGGCCGACGAGACGGTGCTCGGCCAGCCCGACGTCTATGCTCTGTTCAACCACCGCCTCTCACGCGACGCGCCGCAGGCGGCGCTGCGCGCCGAGGTGGCCGAGATGGTCGCGGGCCGGCACGCGCTGATCGCCGCGATCCCGCAGCCGATGCGCAAGCTCATCCGCACCACCCTGCGCGCCTTTGCCGTGGCGGTGCCCGAGGGGTTCGACTATCGCAACGCCAGCATCGGCAACCTGATCCTCGCCGGGGGCTACCTGCGCAACGAGCGCGCCCTTGAGCCGGTGCTGTTCCTGATGTCCAAGATGGTCGACGTGCGCGGCACCGTGCGCGCGGTGGTCGATGCCAACCTGCAGCTGGGCGCCGAGTTGGCAGACGGGCGACGGATCACCGGCCAGCGCGCGATCAGCGGCAAGGAGGTCGCGCCGCTCGACAGTCCGATCCGGCGCTGCTTCCTGAGCGACGGGAGGCGCGCGCTTGATCCTGCCGAGGTGCCGCTGCCGAAGCGCAATCGCAAGCTCATCGGCCAGGCGGACCTGATCTGCTACCCGCCGGGGAGCCTCTATTCCAGCGTCATCGCCAACCTTCTGCCCGCCGGAACCGGCACCGCCATCGCGGCACGGCACGTGCCCAAGGTCTACCTGCCGAGCCTCGGGCGTGATCCCGAAGCGCTTGGCCACCGGCTTGCCGATCAGGTGGCGGCACTGCTGGCGCCGTTGCGTGCCGATGCCGGCGACGGGCTGGAGCCTGCGCGCTTCCTCACCCACGTGATCTGCGACGCTAGCGTGCCGGAACCGGACTGCACGGCGGTCACCCAACGCTTCGGCATCCCCTGTGTCCGCCTGCCGCTGCGCCGCGCCGACGAGGCGAAATACGACGCGCAGCGCGTGGCCGAACTTCTGGTCTCGCTCGACTGAGCCAAAGGGCGCGTCGCGACAAGAAAATTCTGCGAATTTTCTTGGGCCCCAACCGTTGCCCGGTTTTTCATCCGCGCCCGAGGCGGCAGGGCGTTTTCCCGGCCAATTCCTTCCCTATGGTCACCGGCTTCGCTACCCCTTGGTCATCTTCCGCACAAATGCGGCCCGTTCCCAAGGCCCGCATGACCGATCCCAAGGACGCCTCCCCATGACAGCCATCGACCTCGCCGCGCTGGAGACCGCGCTCGACGCCCTTCCCAAGGCCTTCCCCGGGCCCGGCGGCCTTGTCGGCGTGATGAAGGATGGCAAGACCGTCGCGGCCCGTGCCTGGGGCTATGCCGACCTCGATGCGGGCACGCCGCTCACCACCGCCACCCGGATGCCGATCTGCTCGATCTCCAAGCAGTTCACCTGCGGCGTGCTGCTGGCCGCGCTGGGAGAACCCGAGCGCTACGATGCCCGCGTCGCCGAGTTCCTGCCCAGTTTCACGGGCCCTCTGCCCACCCTGCGCCAGCTCTGCGACAACCAGTCGAGCCTGCGCGACTACTGGGCGCTGACGGTGCTGCAGGGAGGGCTGGCCGAGCAGACCTTCGCGCGCGGAGATGCGCTGCCGCTGCTCGCCCGCATGAAGACCGGGCATTTCGCCCCCGGGACCGAGTATTCCTACTGCAACTGCAATTACCGGATCGTCTCGGAGATCATCGAAAGCGAAACTGGGCAGGCCCTGCCCGATCTCTACCGCAGCCATATCTGGGAGCCTGCCGGGATGACCACGGCCGTGCTGACCTCGGACACGCGGCAGCCCGAGGATGGCGTGATCGGCTACGAAGGCAGCGACGCCACCGGCTTCTTTCCCGCCGACAACGGCATCTTCTGGATCGGCGATGCCGGCATCTCGGCCTCGCTCGACGACATGCTGGCCTATGAGGCTTGGATCGACGCCACGCGGGACGACCCGCAGAGCCTCTATCGCCGGCTCTCCGAGCCGCCCCGATTTGTCGATGGCGCGCCGGCGGACTATGGCTACGGGCTGGCCCACGAGGAGATCGCCGGCGTGGCCTTCACCGGCCATGCCGGCGCCCTGCGCGGCTTCCGCGCGCACCGGCTCAACGCGCGTTCCGAGCGGCTCTCGGTGGTGGTGCTGTTCAACCACGAGGCCGACGCCCATGGCGCGGCTGTGCAGGTCGCACGGGCGGCGATGGGCGCGCCTGCGCCCGAACCCGCCTTCATCACAGAGGAATGGGACGGGCTCTGGCTCGACGACGCGCGCGGGCTGACCGCATCGCTCACCACCGGGCGCCGCGAGGTTCAGCTGGGCTACGCGGTCGGGCCGCAGCCCCTCGAGGCGGGACCCGACGGCACGCTGACAGCTCCGGGAGTGAACATCACGCGCGATGGGGATGGGCTCGCGATGGCGCGCCCGGGCGAGAACACCACGCGCGCGCTGACCCCGCTGACGCCACTCGAGACCGCCGATGGCCTTGAGATCGCCGGGCGCTACCATTCGGACGAGCTGGAGGCGGAGATGGAGATCGAGGCCCGCGATGGCGGCATCTATGCGCGGTTCACCGGGTTGCTCGGCACCGGGCGTTTCGAGCGCATGGCGCCGCTGGCACAGGATGTCTGGCGGCTGGCGACGCGGCGCGCGATGGACGCCCCGGCCCCCGGCGACTGGACGCTGATCGTGACCCGCGCCGCCGACGGCACCGTCAGCGGCGCGCAGCTCGGCTGCTGGTTGGCGCGCCAGATCCCCTACGAGAAAACCGCCTGAGCGGCGCGCCCAAGAAAATTCTGCGAATTTTCTTAACACCAAGATTTTTCGTACGAAAAATCTTGGCGCCCTGCCCTCAGCGCTGAGAGGTTTCCCAGTTCGGGTTGATCCACGGCGCATCGTTCTTCGGCGGCAGCGGCGTGCGGCCGAGGATGTGATCGCTGGCCTTCTCGCCCACCATGATCGACGGCGCGTTGAGATTGCCGTTGGTGATGCGCGGGAAGATCGAGCTGTCGGCCAGCCGCAGCCCATCGACGCCGATCACGCGGGTCTCGGGATCGACCACCGCCATCGGATCGTCCGCCCGCCCGATGCGGGCAGTCCCGCAGGGGTGATAGGCGCTCTCCACATGCTGGCGAATGAAATCGTTCAGCTCGTCATCGCTCTGGACATCCGCACCCGGCTGGATCTCGTGCTTGTAGTAGGGCTTGAAGGCGTCCTGGGCAAAGATCTCGCGCGTCAGGCGGATGCACTTGCGGAAATCCGACCAGTCCTTCTCATGCGCCATGTAGTTGAACAGGATGCGCGGCGGGTCCTTGGGATCCGACGAGCGCAGCGTGACCTCGCCGCGCGAGGGGCTGCGCATCGGGCCGACATGAGCCTGGAAACCGTGACCCTCGGCGGCAACCTGGCCGTCATAGCGCACCGCGATGGGCAGGAAGTGGTACTGGATGTCGGGATAGTCGACGCCGGCCTCCGAGCGGATGAAGCCCGCGCTCTCGAACTGGTTCGTCGCGCCCGGCCCGGTCTTGGTGAAGAGCCAGCGCGCGCCGACATAGGCCTTGCCGAGCAGGTTCCAGTACTTGAAGAGGCTCACCGGCTGGCTCGCCGCCGCCTGGATGTAGAGCTCGAGATGGTCCTGCAGGTTCTGGCCCACACCGGCGCGGTCGGCGACCACGTCAATGCCGTGCTCTGCCAGATGCGCCGCCGGGCCGATGCCCGAGAGCATCAGGAGCTTCGGCGAGTTCAGCGACGAGGCGGCGAGGATGACCTCGGCCTCGGCGCGGATCACCTCGACCTTGCCGCCGCGCTCGACCTCGACGCCGACCGCGCGGCCCTCTTCGATCACCACGCGGCGGGCGAAGGCGCGCACCAGCTCGCAATTCTCGCGCTTGAGCGCCGGGCGCAGATAGGCCTTGGCCGCCGAGAAGCGCTCGCCCTGCCAGACCGTCATGTCATAGGGGCCGAAGCCCTCCTGCTGGTGGCCGTTGTAATCGGGGGTGACCGGGTAGCCTGCCTGCCGGCCGGCCTCGACGAAGGCCTGCGTCAGCGGGTTGTCGCGCCGGCCGCGGCTGACATGCAGCGGGCCATCCGTGCCGCGCCAGGCGGGATCGCCGCCATGGCCGCCATCGTGCCAGTTCTCCTGCCGCTGGTAATAGGGCAGCACATCGGCATAGCCCCAGCCATCGGCGCCCTGATCGCGCCAGTGATCGAAGTCGCGGGCGTGGCCGCGCACGTAGATCATGCCGTTGATCGAGGACGAGCCGCCGATCACCTTGCCGCGCGGAGTGGCGAGGCGGCGGCCGCCGAGATGCGGCTCGGGCTCGGACTGGAAGCCCCAGTCGTAGCGCTTCATGTTCATCGGGTAGCTGAGCGCGCCGGGCATCTGGATCAGCGGACCGGCATCGCTGCCGCCATGCTCGATGACCAGCACCCGCTTGCCGGCCTCGGCGAGCCGGTAGGCGATGGCGCAGCCGGCGCTGCCAGCGCCGACGATGACGTATTCGGCTTGCATCAGAACGGTGCCTCCACGTCGCCCATGCGGACATAGACGGATTTCATCTGGCTCCAGTGCTCGATCGCGGCCTTGGAGTTCTCGCGGCCCACGCCCGACATCTTCACGCCGCCGAACGGCGCCTCGACCGGTGCGTCATTGTAGGAGTTGATGAAGCAGCTGCCCGCCTTCAGCTTGCCGATCACCCGGTGACCGCGGCTGAGATCGGCGGTGAAGACCCCGGCGGCAAGCCCGTACTCGGTGGCGTTGGCGCGGGCGATGGCCTCTTCCTCGGTGTCGAAATCGAGCACGCTCATGACGGGGCCGAAGATCTCCTCGCGGGCGATGGTCATGTCGTCGGTGACATCGGCAAAGACGGTGGGCTCGAGATACCAGCCGTCGCGGTCGATGCGTTTGCCGCCGGTGACCAGACGCGCGCCCTCGGCCACGCCCTTCTCGATGAAGCCCTGCACGATGCTCATCTGCTGCTCGGAGACCATCGGACCAAAGCTCGTCGCCTCATCCAGCGGATCGCCGATCACCGCGCCCTTCAGACGCTCGGCGAGGCGGGCGAGGAAGGCCTCCTTGATGCCCTTCTGCACGAAGACGCGGGTGCCGTTGGAGCAGATCTGGCCGGAGGAGTAGAAGTTGCCGAGGATCGCGCCGCCCACGGCGTTGTCGATATCGGCATCGTCGAAGACCAGCATGGGAGACTTGCCGCCCAGTTCCATGGTCACGTGCTTCATGCCATCGGCGGCGGCGGCATAGACCTTCCGCCCGGTCGGCACCGAGCCGGTGAGTGAGACCTTGGCAACGCGCGGGTCCGTGACCAGCGCGGCGCCGACCTCGCCCATGCCCTGCACCACGTTGAAGAGCCCCGCCGGCGCGCCGGCCTCGGTCAGGATCTCGGCCACCTTGAGGGCGCAGAGCGGCGTGGTCTCGGAGGGCTTGAACACCATGGCGTTGCCGCAGGCGAGCGCCGGGGCGGCCTTCCAGCAGGCGATCTGGGTCGGGTAGTTCCACGCGCCGATGCCGACGCAGACGCCGAGCGGCTCGCGGATGGTGTAGACCCAGTCCTCGCCCAGCGGGATGTGCTCGCCGGTGAGGCTGGCGGCGAGGCCGCCGAAATACTCGAGCGCGTCGGCGCCCGAGGTGGCATCGGCCACGAGGGTCTCCTGCAGCGGCTTGCCGGTGTCGTAGGTCTCCAGCACCGAAAGATCGTGGTTGCGCTCGCGCATGATCTGCGCGGCGCGGGTCAGCACCCGGCCCCGCTCGCGCGGGGAGAGCCTGGCCCAGTCGGCCTGCGCCGCTTCGGCGGCGGCAAGCGCCTGCTCGACGATGGCCGGCGTGGCGGCGCGCAGCGTGGCGACGCGCGCCCCGGTGGCGGCATAGATCACCGGGATCTCGGCACCGCTGGTGTCGTCGACATAGGCGCCGTTGATATAGTGGCTGCCCTTGGGCTGAAGGTCGTAAGTCATCGGTCTTCCTTTGTCGTCAGGTCATTCGCCACGCGGGTAGCGGGCGTTTTCCTCGACCACGTTCAAATCCATGTGGTTGCGCATGAAGCGGTCGCTGGCCTTTTGCAGCGGCTGGTAATCCCACGGGTAGTAGGCGCCGTTGCGCAGGCTCTCGTAGACCACCCAGCGCTTGGCTTGGCTCTTGCGCACCTCGGCGTCGAAACGCTCGAGATCCCAGCGCTCGTCGGCCATGGCGCGGAAACGCGCCAACTTCTCGGCATGGGCCGGGTCGTCCGCGAGGTTGGTCAGTTCGTGCGGGTCGTCGGCGAGGTTGAAGAGCTGCTCGGGGTCGAGAGTGCAGCGGGTGTATTTCCAGTCGCCCTCACGCAGCGCGACAAGCGGCGCATAGGAGGCCTCGGCGGCATACTCGATCGCCACCGGCCCGCGCGGCGCACCCTTGGCGACCGGCACCAGCGTCTCGCCGGCGGTCCAGGGCATGACCTCGTCCATGCTGACGCCGGCAAGGTCGCAGACCGTCGGGCAGACGTCGATATTGCTGACCGGCGTCTCGCTCAGGCCCGGCTCGAGCCCCGGCGCGGCGATCATCATCGGCACCCGCGACGAGCCCTCGAAGAAGCTCATCTTGAACAACAGCCCGCGCTCGCCGAGCA
>NZ_JBYNAH010000124.1:0-14709 GCF_059781815.1 Salipiger sp.
AGGATCTGGCCCTTGGCCTCGACCAGAAGCTCGGCGCGCTTGGCACGGATCGTCTCGGCATCGGCCTTGTCGCCAAGATCGGCCGCCACCTTGCGCACCACGTCCTCGTGGCCGGCTTCTTCGAAATCGGCCTTGATCACCTCGCGCGCATAGGCGTCGGCCGCGTCGCCGCTCTTGCCCAGCATTTCGGCAGCCCAGAGACCGAGCAGCTTGTTGCAGCGGGCCTCGGCCCGGAACGCCATCTCTTCATCATGGGCGAACTTGTTTTCAAACGCGGATTCACGCTCGTCGAAGGTGGTCATCTGTCTCGCTCCCCGGGTAACTCTTCCTCAACGCCAAGTATTTCACACCTACAGAGCGGCGCAAGCCAAAGCGCCCGCTTGCGACACGAGAAGGCATGATTTATAGGGCCACGCAGGACGCAGCAGCGCCCTCTGTGTCCCGCTCGGAAAGGATTCCCATGGCACGCCGCAAAAAGATCTACGAAGGCAAGGCGAAGATTCTCTACGAAGGCCCGGAACCCGGGACGATCGTGCAGTATTTCAAGGATGACGCGACCGCTTTCAACGCCCAGAAGAAGGACGTGATCGAAGGCAAGGGCGTGCTCAACAACCGCCTGTCCGAGTTCTTCATGACCGGTCTGAACAACATCGGTGTTCCGACCCACTTCATCAAGCGGCTCAACATGCGCGAGCAGCTGGTGCGCTCCTGCGAGATCATTCCGCTCGAGGTCATCGTGCGCAACTTCGCCGCCGGATCGCTGGCCAAGCGTCTGGGGCTCGAGGAAGGCACGCCGCTGCCGCGCCCGATCGTCGAGTATTGCTACAAGGACGACAAGCTGGGCGACCCGCTGGTCACCGAAGAGCACATCGCCGCCTTCGGCTGGGCCAGCCAGCAGGACATGGACGACATCCTGAGCCTCGCGCTCCGGGTGAACGACTACCTCTCGGGCCTGATGTACGGCGTCGGCATCCGCCTCGTCGACTTCAAGATCGAGATCGGCCGCGTCTATGACGGCGATTTCCAGCGCCTCGTCGTCGCCGACGAGATCTCGCCGGACAGCTGCCGCCTGTGGGATCTGCAGACCGGCAAGAAGCTCGACAAGGACGTGTTCCGCCGCGACCTGGGCTCGCTGACCGACGCCTATACCGAAGTGGCTGAACGCCTTGGCGTGATGCCCAAGCAGGCGACGCATATTTCCAAGCCGAAACTCATCAACTGAGCGAGGCGCGCGCGTCACGCGCGGTGATTTCAAGGACGGGAGGCCGCGCCTCCCGCAACAGACGGAGAAGACGCCATGAAGGCACGGGTGCATGTGATGCTCAAGGACGGCGTGCTCGACCCGCAGGGCGAAGCGGTGAAGCACGCGCTGCACGGGATGGGCTTTGATGGCGTCGGCGGCGTGCGTCAGGGCAAGGTGATCGAGCTCGATCTGGCCGAGGGCACCGGCGAAGAGGCGGTGCGCGAGATGTGCGAGAAGCTGCTCGCCAACACCGTCATCGAGAGCTACTCGATCGAAATCGCCTGAGCCTGATCCGGCGCATCGCGCCGGTCGGGTCTTGCAGGGTTCGGCGGGCCTCGGCCTGCCATCACGGGGCGCTTCGGCGCCCCGTTTTCGTTGCGGCGCGCTTCGGCGCCCCGCTTGCGTTCGGGCGCGAATTGCAGTCCTCTCCTCGCGAGGAACGGGAGGAGAGAGACCATGCGCGCAGCGGTGCTGAGAGAATACAACAAGGACCTGTCGCTCGAGACGGTGCCCGAGCCGGACTGCCCCGAGGATGGCGTCGTGCTCGAGGTGCTGGCCTGCGGCGTCTGCCGCTCGGACTGGCACGGCTGGGTCGGCGAGCATCCGCGCGTCAAGCCGGGGCAGATCCAGGGCCATGAATATTGCGGCCGCGTGGTCGCCGCGGGGCCGAACTCGCAATGGGGCATCGGCGACGTGCTGGTGGCGCCGTTCATCCTTGCCTGCGGCAGCTGCCCGAGCTGCCGCTCGGGCCAGCAGACCGTCTGCGCCGACCAGCGCCTGCCGGGCTTCATCGAGCCGGGCGCCTTTGCCGAATACGTCCCCGTGCCGCGCGATTTCAACCTCGCACGCCTGCCCGAGGGCATGTCGCCGACGCTGGCGGCGGGGCTCGGCTGCCGGGTCACCACCGCGTGGCACGCGCTCACCGGGCGCGCCGCGCTGCAGGGTGGGGAGTGGCTCGCGGTGCATGGCACCGGCGGGGTCGGGCTCTCGGCGGCGCTGCTGGGTCGGGCGCTCGGGGCGCATGTGATCGTCGTCGACGTGGTGCAGGACAAGCTCGACCACGCGGTTTCGCTGGGCATGGATGCGGGCGTCAACGCCGCCCATGGCGATGCCGCCGAGCAGATCCGCGAGATCACCGGCGGCGGCGTGCATGTCAGCATCGAGGCGCTGGGGATCCCGCAGACGGTGAACGCTTCGATCCGTTGCCTGCGGCCCCTGGGGCGGCACGTGCAGGTCGGCATGCCGGTGGGCCATACCGCGCATATGGATGTCGACATGTCGGCGGTCTACCAGGGCAACCTCGCGCTCTATGGCACCCGCGGCATGCCGGCGCACCGCTACCCGTCGCTGCTGGGGCTGATCACCCGCGGCAAGGTGGACCTCTCGCCGCTGATCGCCCGCGAGGTGCCTCTGAGCGGCGCCAGCGCCGAGCTCGCCGCCTTCAACGGCCCGACACCGCCGGGCGTGGCGGTGATCACCGACTTCCAGACCTGAGCGCTTTCGCGCCGCATCGACACGCAGAGGGCAGGGCGCTCCGGCATCTCGCCGGAGGGTCCCACCCGCGATTGCGCCGGGCGGCAAAAGCCGCTATGCGGAGCGCAATCTGACCCCTCCAATGTCAAGCGAGCCTGCCATGAAAGCTGCCGTCATCGTCTTTCCCGGATCGAACTGCGATCGCGATCTTGCCGAGGGCTTCCGCAAGGCGGGGCTCGATGTGCAGATGGTCTGGCACAAGGACACGGCGCTGCCCTCGGGCATCGACATCGTCGGCATCCCGGGCGGCTTCTCCTTCGGCGATTACCTGCGCTGCGGCGCCATCGCCGCGAACTCGCCGATCTGCCACGAGGTCAAGGCTCATGCCGAGCGTGGCGGTTACGCCATCGGCATCTGCAACGGCTTCCAGGTCCTGACCGAGACCAAGATCCTGCCCGGCGCGCTGCTGCGCAATGCCGGCCTCAAATATATCTGCCGCACCGTGGGGCTGAGCGTCGGCGAAAGCCAGTCGGTCTTCACCCGTGGCTACGAGGCGGGCGAGACCATCCAGATCCCGATCGCGCACCATGACGGCAACTACACCGCCGATGCCGCGACGCTGGATCAGCTCGAGGCCGAGGACCGGGTGGCGTTCCGCTACACCGACAATCCCAACGGCTCGGACCGCGACATCGCCGGCATCCTGTCGTCGAACCGCCGCGTGCTGGGGATGATGCCCCACCCCGAGCGGGCCTGCGATCCGGCGCAGGGCAACGAGGACGGTGCGCGTCTTTTCGCCCATCTGACGGCCGCCCTCGCGGAAGCCTGACTTGAGAGCCTGAGCACGGGCGCGTACTCTGCCGCCCATGTCTGAGAAGGCCAAAGACAAGGCCCGGCGCGCAAGGCGCTCGGGGCCACTGGGGTGGCGGGTGCGGGTCGCGCTCGTCCTCCTTGTCGTATTGGCCGTGGTGACCGTCTGGGTCACCAACATGATGCTCACCGACCGCTTCACGGAATCGACCCGCAACCGGGCCGAGCTGCGGTTGGCGCTTTATTCCGGGAACATCCTCTCCGAGCTGCGCAGCAACGCCATCGTGCCGCAGCTTCTGGCCCGCGACCCGGCGCTGATCGGGGCGCTGAACTCGGGCGATTTCAGCCAGTCCTCGCAGCGCCTGATCTCCTATGTCGACGAGATCGGCGCCGCCTCGCTGATGCTGCTGGATCGCGACGGCCGCACCGTCGCCGCGACCGACCGCAACCGGCTGGGCGAGCAGCACCGCAACGCGCCGCATTTCGTCGAGGCGCTGCGCTCCAACACCACCGTCTTCACCACGCAGGAGCGCGAGGCGGGTGGCTACACTTTCACCTATTCGCGGCGGGTCGAGAGCCAGAACAGCGTGATCGGCGTTATCATGGTCGAGGTCGATCTTGCGAAGTTCGAGCGCGCCTGGGCCGGGATCACCGATGCCGTGGCGGTGCTGAACTCGGAAGGCACCATCATCCTCGCCACCGAGCCGCGCTGGCGCGGGCGCACCATGGACGAGGCGCTTGTCCGCCAGTCGCCCGAGAGCGCGATCGAGCGCGCCATCAAGGCCACCGCCGACTGGACCGCGCTGCCGCCCGACGCCTACCTGCAGGGCGAGGCGGTGATGCGGGTCGACGGGCGCATCCCGTTCCGCGGCTGGACCATGGCGACCTTTACCACCTACGCCTCGGTGCGAGAGAAGGTGAACGCGGTGCTGGCGCTCGAGATCATGGGCTTTGCGCTGCTGGCGGCGCTGGCCTTCTACGCCCTGAGCCGCCGCACGGCGCTGCGCATGGCGCTGTTCCAGCGCGAATCCGCCGAGCTGCGCCGCCTCAACGCCCGCCTCCAGCGCGAGATCTCGGAGCGTGAGAAGGTCCAGAAGGATCTCGCTTCGGCCGAGCAGACGCTCGAGCAGAGTTCGAAGCTCGCCGCCCTCGGCGAAATGTCGGCGGCGGTCAGCCACGAGCTCAACCAGCCGCTGGCGGCGATGAAGACCTACCTTGCCGGCGCGCGTCTCCTGCTGCGCCGCAACCGCCCCGACGAGGCGATGACCGCCTTCCACCGCATCGACGACCTGATCGAGCGCATGGGCGCGATCACGCGACAGCTCAAATCCTATGCTCGCAAGGGGCAGGAGCAGCTCTCGCCCGTCGACATGGCCGAGGCGCTGGCCTCGTCGCTGTCGATGATGGAGCCGCAGCTCAAGGCGCGCCGGGTGCGCATCTCGAAGGTGCTGCCGGACGAGCCGGTGCGGGTGATGGGCGACCGCATGCGCATCGAGCAGGTTCTGGTAAACCTGCTCCGCAACGCCATCGACGCCACCAAGTCGGTGGCCCATCCCGAGATCGAGATCATCCTCGCCAGCGGCGAGACCGCGACGCTCTCGGTGCGCGACAACGGTCACGGTATCGAGGACATGGATGCGCTGTTCGAGCCGTTCTACACCACCAAGCAACCCGGCGACGGCACCGGGCTCGGCCTTGCCATCAGTTCCGGCATCGTGGCCGATCTCGGCGGGCGCCTGACGGCCCGCAACGGGGTCGACGGTGGGGCTGTATTCGAGATGCAGCTTCCTATCTTGAATGAAACCACCCGCGCCGCCGAGTAGTTGGCAGCGGGAGAGACGCAGGCAGAAAAGGCGAAAGACCAGAATGACAAAAGCCATGAAGATCGCCATCGTCGACGACGAAAAGGACATGCGCCAGTCGATCAGCCAGTGGCTGGCACTGTCGGGCTACGATACCGAGGCCTTTGCCAGCGCCGAAGAGGCGCTGGGATCGCTGGGGACCGATTATCCCGGCATCGTGATCTCGGACATCAAGATGCCCGGCATGGACGGCATCCAGTTCCTGAAGAAGCTGATGGGCAATGACAGCGCGCTGCCGGTGATCATGATCACCGGCCATGGCGATGTGCCTATGGCGGTCGAGGCGATGCGCATCGGGGCGTTCGATTTCCTCGAGAAGCCGTTCAACCCCGACCGCATGTCGGAGCTCGCCAAGAAGGCGACCAACGCCCGCCGCCTGACCCTCGACAACCGCGCCCTGCGTCGCGAGCTTTCGGATGGCGGCCAGCTGATGAGCAAGCTCATCGGCCAGAGCCCGGCGATGGAACGGCTGCGCGAGGACGTGCTCGATCTCGGGCAGGCCGACGGCCACGTGCTGATCGAGGGCGAGACCGGCACCGGCAAGACGCTGATCGCGCACGCGCTGCACGCGGTGGGCTCGCGCGCCGGCAAGAAATTCGTGCTGCTTTCCTGCGCGGCGATGGACGAGGACGCGCTGATGCGCCGGCTCTTCGGCCCGATGCAGCCCGACGAGACCCGGCTGCCGGCGATGGAAGAGGCGCGCGGCGGCACCTTGGTGCTCGAGGACATCGAGTCGCTGTCGGATTCGGCTCAGGCGCGGCTTCTGTCGGTGATCAACGATCAGGGCACCCCGCCCGAGACACGCATCATCGCGATCTGCAACCTTCAGGACGAGGGCCGCACCTGCGAAAGCGCGCTGCGCCCGGATCTCTACTACCGCCTTGCGGCGCTCAAGATCACCGTGCCGCCGCTGCGCGCCCGCGGCGAGGACATCCTGACGCTCTTCACCCGGCTCTCCGAGGGCTTTGCCGATGAATACGGCTGCGACGCACCCAAGGTCTCGGCGCAGGAGGCGGCGCAGCTCTTGCAGGCACCGTGGCCCGGCAACGTGCGCCAGCTCATCAACCTCGCCGAGCGCGCGGTGCTGCAATCGCGGCGCGGGCAGGGCACCATCGCCTCGCTGCTGATGAACGATCACGAGGACATGCAGCCGGTGATGACCACCGAGGGCAAGCCGCTCAAGGAATATGTCGAGGCGTTCGAGCGCATGCTGATCGACAACACCATGCGCCGCCACAAGGGGTCGATCTCGGCGGTGATGGACGAGCTCTGCCTGCCGCGCCGGACGCTGAACGAGAAGATGGCCAAGTACGGCCTGCAGCGCGCCGACTATCTCTGAGCGGCTCTTCGGAGGCGAAAGCCTGTGCGGCCCCGGCGGGATCACCCGCTGGCGGCGGCCGCTCCGCTCCGATCGTGCCGTGTTCGGAGCGGGCACTCGCGGCGTATTGTCCGGCGAGGGGCCGGCGTGTGGCCCTTCTTGATCTCGTTGCTCAAAGGTCAGGATGCGGGGGGCTGTTGCGCCCCGCACCCGCCAGCAGGCTGCGCTCGAGCCGACTGCGCTGCGCTTCGGGCAGGTCTTCGGGCTTGAGGGCGAAGAGGTAGAAGCTGGTGAAATACAGGCTCTTGGCGATCACGGTGGCGGCGGAAATGAACCCCGAGATCGTGAAGCTCAGGGCGAGGATTCCGAGCGAGGGCAACACGTTCACGTCGATCTCGCCGAAGCGGGCGAGAAACAGTTCCGGCAGGCTGTCGGCAAAGACGTAGCCGACGGCTCCGCCGCCAAACAGCCCGGCGATGACGCCTCCGGCAAACAGCGCCTGCGCGACGCCGCCGGCCAGGTCGATGCCAAGCACGCCGACCAGCGTTTCGGGCACGTGGCTGCGCAACGTCTTGAGCCGCGCAACGAGGGTCTTCACGCCGGCATTCTCGACCACGATCGCCGAGATGCCGAAGTTCGAGACGAGGTCCCAGACTTCGGCCACCACGAAGACCAGAAGCGCGAGGACAAAACCGACGATGCCGCCTTGTCCGGCATTGCGCGCGCGCCGCACGAAGTAGGTGATGGCGCCGATGAAGAGCAGCGGGAAGAGGTTGCGCAGCAGCGTGACGCCGACGCGCGACCAGACCGGCTTTCCATCGACCAGTGCATCGCGCGCCATCTGGCTCATCGCGGCCTGCAGGAAGGTCTGCACGACGATTTCCACCGGCAGGTAGATCATGAAGGCCAGCATCAGCGGAAACAGCCGGTCCCAGTCCTGCGTGACGAAGCCGAGATAAAGCAGCGCGAGAGCCAGCAGGCCGCGCCCGGCCTTCATCACGAACAGGATGAGGAAGGGAAGGAAGACCTTCACGTCAGTCCCAAGCACCTCGAGGGCGGCGCGGATCATCACGCCGATGCGGCCGGTCTTGCTGCCGAACAGGCCAAGCAGTCTGGTCAGTGTGTCCATCGTCCGCCCTTCATTCCACCGTGATGCCGCGGCGCACGACGATGCGGTCGCCATTGGCGTAGAAGAAGCGCAGTTCGTACTGCCCCGGCTCCTCGGGGGCCGGGAGGCTCAGACGCTGGCTCTCGGTATGGGCGTATTGCACCATATGGGGAAGGTCGTCGCCGGCCTTGGCCAGCGCGATGTAATCGGCCGGGTTGGGCTCGAAGCCGTCCCAGAGCACGGCGATCTCGCCACCGGCGGGCACCGTCTCGGGGGCCGAGAGCGTGAGCGCAGGATCGCTCAGCGTGATCGGGTGGCGCGCCATGACCTCCCACGGGTCGGTGGTGGCGATGTAGACGATCTCATACTCCCCCGGCGCCGAGGGCATCTGCAGCGGCTGCACCGCGTCGCCCACGGTCTCGAAATAGAAGCTGGTCGCGGGAAAGCCCTCCGCCACCGGCGCGATGCCGACGAAGTCTTTCTCGGAGCCGCGCCCCGTCCAGCGCACCGGAACGGTGCCGCCGGTGCGTGCGCTGTCCGGAGCGTCGAGCGTCGCGCCGACCGGCGATACCTCCAGCGGCGCGCGCGCCAGAACCACGCCGGTCAGGGCGCGGGTGTAGATCACCTCGTAGGCGCCGGCCTTGATCGGCGCTGGCAGCGGCGCCGGGTTGCCGTGCTCGATGCCGATCCGCGAGGCGAACGCGCCCGGGCCGCCGCCAGGCTCGACAAACCCGACCCAGTCGCCCTCTTCGGCGGGGCCCTCCCAGGTCACCGGCACCGGATCGCCGGCGCGGGCGCTGGCGGGCACCGTCAACGCAGCGCTGGCCTGCGCGGGCGCCGGTTCGGGCTCGGGCAGCGGCTCCGGCTCTGCGGGAGGCGACACGGCGACCTCGGAAAGCGCGGCGGCGAGGCTCCGGGCATCTTCGGCGGCGCGGTAGGTCCCGCCGGTGTTGTGCGCCAGGCATTGCAACTGCGCGCGCGTCTCACGGTCGGCAATCGCAAAGCCGATGGCATGCAGCGTGAAGGCCACGCCGCTGGCCTCGAGCGCGGCACCGACGGCGCAAGGGTCGAGATCGCAGGTCTCTGTGCCGTCGGAGATCAGGATCACCGTCGCAGGTGCCTCTGTGTGGCGCAGCCCTTCCGCCGCCTGGATGACCGCCGCGCTCAACGGCGTCTTGCCCTTCGGCTTGAGGGTGTTCACCGCCTCGGCGATGGCATCGCGACTGTCGGTCGCCGGCGCGATGAGCGCTTCGATATCGCTGCAGTCGCCCTCGCGGCGGTGGCCATAGACGGTGAGGCCAAGCGCGAGATCATCGGGAAGCGCCTCGAGCAGCCCGCCGACAGCCTGCTGGGCGATGGTGATCTTGGCGACGCCGTCGATCTGGCCCCACATGGAGCCAGAGGCATCGAGCACCAGAGTCGTGCGCGCGGGCTCGGCAGAGGCGGTGGTGGCCGCGGCCAGGAGAACGGCGGCCGGGCGGTGCGCAGGGCGTATGTCATCTCAGCCTCCGATCCGGGTCCATAGGCCGGCGCCTTCGGCTGTTCCGAAGGCGGCGTGACGCGTCTGTCCGAGCGCTGGCTGATCCTCCCCGTGTAGGATCAGGCCGTCATAGGGGCCGGGCGCCGTTCCGTGAGTGGTGTCGCGCGCTGTGAACCGAGAGGCATCCGGGATGCGGCTATCGGCGGTTCCGTGGCCCAGGACGGGGATCGCCGGGATCAGGCAACCCTTCGCCGCGACCGGTGGCGTCGCAAGCGCCGGCCAGGTCCTGACGGAGGCTGTCGAAGTGGTCTTCACGATTAATCCTGTATTCCAATTCTTTTCTTATGGCTTTCGCTTACCGCTTTCGTGCTTTCGCGGCATGACCAGAATTGGTTATATTGCCGAGAATTCTATTGGATGAGCGCGTAGCAGAGAGAGGATTGATGATGACCAGCCCCGGAAAGGCACTGAAAGATCGTGTTCAGGGGTGCGCGCAACCGACTGATGTGATTGGGTTTCATGGTTGATCCACAAGGCAGGCGGGATGCGGGAGGGGAACGGGATGACCTCTCGGATTTGTCTTCGATCATAGGGTCTTTTTACGAAGCCGCACTCGATCCCACGGCCTTTGACCGGATACTGGAACTCGCCGATAACGGGCTTTTCGATAAGGCGCAGTATCGGAATTTCGAGATCTTGAGATTGGAATGCGAACGCCATATCGCAAAGGCGGAGACGCTGCTCGCGGCGCTTCCGGTCCCTGTCCCGGCGCCGGCTGCCGTCCTGCGCCCGTCCTTCACGATGACGGGCAGGGATCTGATCGAGGATGCAAACAGCATCGCCACCGAACTCTTCGGCTTTTCCGACGGCGACAGGCTCGACGGTCTCGATCCCGGGATTGGCGCCGAGCTGAGCCGGTTTCGCTCGGGCAACAGCGCGCATGCGCCCGTGCTGCGCCTGATCCGCCGCGATACCGGCAAGCCGGCGCTGCTGATTGCCGAGAAGGCGGGCCGCGACGGATCTATTCGCTTCACCGGCATGGATGCCGTGTGGCATGAGCGTGCCGCAGGCGCGGTCCAGGCGCTCTACGGCATGACACCGTCTGAGTCCGAGGTGCTTGGCCTGCTGGTCAGCGGGCATACGCCGCGCGATGCGGCCGAGGTTCGCGGTCGGTCGATCGAGACCATCCGTCAGCAGATCCGGACCATGCTTCTCAAGACCGATACCGGCGGCCTTCAGGATCTGGTGCAGTTTGGCCGTGCCGTCGCGCTGTCGAGCGCGCGGCTCGTGCCGCCCGAGGCCGCAGCGGCCCCGAGGACGCTGCGGCTTGGCGATGGCAGGGTCATGCAGGTCGTCGAACAAGGCGCGCCGGACGGCCGGCCGGTGATCTTCCTGCATGGCTGCCTTGGCGGCAATCGCCTGCCACAGGCCGCCGAGGCAGCGCTCCGCGCGCGCGGTCTGCGATGGATCGCCCCGGCACGGCCGTGGCACGGGGGAAGCAGCGGCTCGGACGCGCTCCTGCGCGACCCGTCGAGCTATGCGCGCG
Organism: Salipiger sp.; assembly: GCF_059781815.1. NCBI lineage: Bacteria > Pseudomonadati > Pseudomonadota > Alphaproteobacteria > Rhodobacterales > Roseobacteraceae > Salipiger > Salipiger sp. The sequence continues at coordinate 10,841 of NZ_JBYNAH010000124.1, forward strand.
ACCTTGCGGCGCTGATCGCCGATCTGCGTCTGAGCGACGTGACGCTTGTGGGTTATGATGCGGGCGCCGCGCTGGCGCTCTGCGCCGGTTCTGCGCTGGTGCAGGGACCCCTGCGCGAGATCGTTCTGCTCAGCGCCACGCCTCCGATGCGGAGCCTTCACGACTTTGCCTCCGCCCCGCGTCCGCAGGCCATCCTCGCGCTGGCGGCGCGAACCTCACTGCCGCTGCTGCGCTACCTGTGCGTGGTCGGAGACCGCAAGCTCCGGGCGGAGGGCCGGGGCGGCTTTGCCGAGACCGTCTTCAACGGGTCTCCGGCGGATCTTGCCGCCTGCCGCGATGAGGAGCTGCTCGAGCTGATGTGGAACGGCCACTTCTTTCACGTCGCGTCGGGCAACGATGGCTTCATCAACGACTGCCGTCTGATTGCATCCGACTGGAGCGGGTTCGTCAGGCCAGGCTCCGTGCCGGTGTCTTTCGTGCATGGCGCTGCCGATGCGATCATCCCGCTGTCGTGGAGCCAAGCGTTCGCGCAGGAATGCGCCGCCGCGCTTTCCGTGATTGAGAGGGCGGGGCATGCGCTTCCCTTTAGTCATTGGAAAGAGGTTCTTGAGCGGATTTCTTGAAGTCTTGTCTGAAGCGGGAAAGGCGCATCCGAGCGCCACTCCGGCCGGCCTCGCCCGCGCTGAATTTCGCAGCCTTTTGGACAGGAAAGCGTGGGGCTGCATCGGGTTTTAGAGGGGGCGTCGATCTCCTCGACGGGTCTCTGTGAGATTTCCGTGTCTATATTCTAAATATTTTACAGTAAATTGCGGTCTGAACCTCACATATAGGTCAAGCACCGCGGCCGCCCGTTCGGGAGGCCGCGGCGCGGGGTCAGACGAGGAACATATCGTCGCTGAGACCGGCCATCTGGGTGTTGTCGAAGGTGATCGTCACGCCTTGGTCGGCGAAGACCACATTCGCTCCCTGCGTTGTCATGTGCGCTGTGACATCGGCAACGCCGCTATATCCGAAGCCGTCGAGATAGACGTAATCCCACGCCTCAAGATCCAGCACTCTGTGGCTGCCGGCGTGGGTGGTGTCGAAGTAGAAGACGTCGGCATAGAGACCGCCGGCGAGAATGTTGTTGCCCGGGCCTCCTTCGATCCAGTCGTGTTCGCCACCGGTGCCGAAATCGAGGTCCCGGATCCAGGCTTTGAACGCGTCTGCGGTCGCAGCGACGAATTCCGCGCTCTGGGAGAAGCCCCGCACCACTTCTGCGCGGCTCATGCCGCTGTCGAGCCGCGCGGTCCAGTTGGCGAGGCCTGTGGCATCGGGATCGCGGCCCAGCACATTGTTGTAGAGCAGCGAGACGAAGCCCTCGTTGTCGAGGCTGCCATAGGTGGCCTGGAATTCGGGGCTTTGGACGAAGCCCGTGGCGACGTCTTCCAGCGATCGTCCGCCCGCGAGCCGTTCGCTCCAGTTGGCAAAGCCGGTGGCGTCAGGGTCTCGGTCAAGCGTTGCCTGATAGAGCCGATAGACATCGTCGCCCCAGCCGGCCTGTGTTCCGGTGCGGGCGAAGGCCGCGGCGTCTGATGCGGTGGCCGCGATGAACTCGCCGCTCTGGGCGAAGCCCAGAACCACTTGCGCGCGGGACATGCCGTCGTCGAGCCGTGCGCTCCAGTTGGCAAGGCCGGTGGCATCGGGGTCGCGGCCCAGCACGTTGTTGTAGAGCAGGGTCACGAAGGCGGCGTTCTCGAGGCTGCCATAGACCGACTGAAACTCGGGGCTGCCGACAAAGCCGCTGGCCACCTCAAGCGGCGTTCGCTCTCCGGTCACCAGCCGCGCGGTCCAGTTGTCGTGTCCGGTGGCGTCGGGCTCGCGGTCAAGGGTCGCCTGATAGAGCCGGTACACCACGCCGGCCTGATCCGGCGCGTAGGAGGCCTCGAACCCGTCTCCGAAGAGAAAATCGTCATCTCCCAGCCCCATCAGCGCCTCGGCATCGAGCGTTCCCACGATCACATCGGGGCCGTCGGTGCCTTCGCGCAGGGTGCCGTGCGGGCCTGCGGCCAGATCGTCGTCATCACTCAGTGTCAGGAACTGGCCGACCAGTTCGGAGGGAACGCTGCTGACAGTCATGCCGGTGTCGTTCCAACCGACAAAGATCCGCCCGTCGGCCATTTCGGTGATGAAGGGATGCGCCTGTGAGCCCGAGGTCTCGGGGTAGAGAATGACCTCGTCGCCGAGCGGCGACAGATCTGCGGCGAAGGCGCGGACCCGGATTTCAAGCTGGGTGAGCAGCCCTTCGCCGACATATTGTGCCCAGGTCACGGCAAAGCCGCCCGAGGCGAGCCCGGTGACGTCGACATGGACATTGTTCTGAGCGCTGATGGTGAAGGGGGTCTGGCTGACGTCGATATTGCGGATCGTGCTGTTCGGCGGCGAGTCGTAATTGTCGAAATTCGACGCGTCCTGCACCCGCGCCACCACCTGATAGCCGTCCGGGGTCGAGACCACGCCGACAGTCGCGTAGCGGTCATCGGTCATCTTCGCCATCGCGGTTGCGAACTGCTGGGCGTAGTAGGTGTCCTGGCTGCTGACGCTGGTCGCGTTCAGTGCCCCGGGCGCATCCTCGCTGTATTTGCTGACCGTGCCGTCGCTCTTCCACAGATCGACATCCGAGACATAGCGCACCTCGCCATTGTCCAGCACGACCAGCGAGGAGAGGCGCTCTCCGAAAAACGAGGCGACGTTGAAATCATCGTCGACCGGGCTGCCATCGGCGTTGAAATAGCGCCCGAAATTCTCGGCGCGGTCATCGTTCCAGATCGCCAGGAAGCCGCCATCGGGGGTGGCGGCGATCTGCGGGATGCGCTGCTCGCCATCCATCGTGGTGGCCAGGAGGATTTCGTCGGTCACCGCCGTGCCGGTCGGCGTGAAGATGCGGGCTCGGGCATCGGTCCCGGTGCTGCTGAAGGGCGTATCGGTCCAGGCGACCACCACATTGCCGTTGTTCAGAACCGTGACCTCGGGGTCGAGCTGATAGAACAGCTCTGTGGTGTTGACCTGGAAGGCGGCGCCGCGCGGGCTGCCGTCGGGGGCGAAGACGCGCCCGACAATCGCCGTAGCCGAGACATCGCTGCCCGGGCCGGGGAAGATCTCGCTGACATTGTTGACCCAGACGATGAAAAGATCGCCGTTGTCCAGCAGCACGGACTCCCCCTGCGCGCCGCCGACCCCTGCCGCGCCGAGAGCAAAGGGCGCGCCATCAAGTGTTAACATATTTTCCTCCCAAAACGTCGCAACTGATCAATTGGCCTTTTGCAGGTCACCCCCCATGGGCCAGCAGGCCCTGCGATGTGGGCCGATTTGAATGCTAGAGCATGGTCGGAGTTCGATCTACCGGGACGACGGCTTCGGTTGCGGGAACGTGGTCGCAAGCGGCGCTTGGAGGGGGACGCTGCCAACCGGCCTGCCGTCTTTGGGGATGCGGATCGGTCGCTCCGCGCGCAGAGGGCAGTGCCGTTGTGCCCGAGCGGCGCACTCTTCGGAAACGGCTGAGTTGGTCCGTCGTGCCGGGCCGGTCTCTGTGCCTTGGAGCGCTGGTGAGGCGCCGTGCTTCGCGCGTCTGAGCAATGCCACGGTGGGGGGGATTTTCCGCCGATTGGTCGGGCCGGCCCGGTCGTTTGGCGCAGCAGAGCGCAGGCGCCGGGAAACCGGTCCAAGCGCCCTTGGGACGCATTTTCTCATGACAGTGTGGCGCTGTGATCTGCCGTATCACCCCGAGACAAAACGCTCTGGACATTGGCGGCATTTCTCCTTTGGCGACAGCGCCTTGGGAGAAATGGCGGAGAGACAGGGATTCGAACCCTGGGACCCCTTGCAGGGTC
>NZ_JBYNAH010000125.1:0-14646 GCF_059781815.1 Salipiger sp.
CAACGGGATCGAGAACTACTCGCGCTACCTCACCGGCCGCGCGCCGGGCGAACCGCCCCCCACGCTGTTCGAGTTCATCCCCGACAACGCCATCGTCTTCGCCGACGAGAGCCACGTCTCGGTGCCGCAGATCGGCGGCATGTATCGCGGCGACTACCGGCGCAAGTTCACCCTCGCCGAGCACGGCTTCCGCCTGCCGTCGTGCATGGACAACCGCCCGCTCAAGTTCGAGGAATGGGACGCCATGCGCCCGCAATCGGTCTTTGTCTCGGCGACGCCCGCGGCGTGGGAGCTGGAGGAGTCGGGCGGCGTCTTCACCGAGCAGGTGATCCGCCCCACCGGCCTGCTCGACCCGATGGTCGAGATCCGCCCGGTGGAGATGCAGGTCGACGATCTGCTCGACGAGATCCGCAAGGTCACAAAAGACGGCTACCGCACGCTCTGCACCGTGCTGACCAAGCGCATGGCCGAGGACCTGACCGAGTACCTGCACGAGCAGGGCATCAAGGTGCGCTACATGCACTCCGACATCGACACGATCGAGCGCATCGAGATCCTGCGCGACCTGCGGCTCGGCGCCTTCGACGTGCTGGTCGGCATCAACCTGCTGCGCGAGGGGCTCGACATCCCCGAATGCGGGCTGGTGGCGATCCTCGACGCCGACAAGGAGGGCTTCCTGCGCTCCGAGACCTCGCTGATCCAGACCATCGGCCGCGCCGCGCGCAACGCCGAGGGCCGGGTCATTATGTATGCCGACCGCATCACCGGCTCGATGGAGCGCGCGCTGGCCGAGACCGACCGCCGCCGCCAGAAGCAGATCGCCTATAACGAGGAGCACGGCATCACGCCGGAAACGGTCAAGAAGAACGTCGACGACATTCTCGCCGGTCTCTACCAGGGCGATGTCGACATGAACCGCGTCACCGCCACCGTCGATCCCAAGCGCCAGGGCGGCAATCTCGAGGCGGTGCTGAACGGGCTGCGCACCGACATGCGCAAGGCGGCCGAGAACCTCGAGTTCGAGGAGGCCGCGCGGCTGCGCGACGAGATCAAGCGGCTCGAGGCGGTCGACCTCGCGGTGGCCGACGATCCGCTGGCGCGCCAGCAGGCGGTGGAGCGCGCCTCGGAAGAGGCGACCAAGGCGGCGGGCCGCTCGACCGCCGGCCGCCCCGGCCAGCGCGGTGGCAACGTGAAGCGGCGCAAGCGGTAAGGGGAGCCCTACCTTTCGATGACGTCAAAGTCGTCGGGATCGCTCGCCATGGCGCCCGGACGATCCGCAAGAGCGACGACCCGCAAGGTCTGGGACACACTCTCGGACCAGTAGCGGGCATCTTTGAGGATATGCGGCGGCAGCAGATCCTTCTGCAAGATGCGCCGCCTCGACGTCGTGATCCGCACCTCGTAAGCGTTGCTCCTGCGGGGTGCGCCTTGCTCCAGAAGCTCGCGGCGCAGGGCATCGGCGCGCGTCTGCATCTTCGAGATCTCGAGGCGAAGGTGGTGTAGTTCGTCAACCGGGTGCATCGGACGGCCCTCCTGTGCGCAGGATGCGCCAACGATGGTAAATGGGCCTTTAACACGACACCGCGCCGGCGACGAAATGGACATAAGAAAACCCCCTCCGCCGATGGGCGAAGGGGGCCTTTTTGTGCCTCACATTCGGGGGGAACGCGGGATCAGCTGTCGTCCTTCGGCGGGTTCACCTCGACCGTCGGCAGCTCGATCTGAGCTTCCTTGGTCTCGACATCGACGTCGGCATCCGGGACTTCCACGGTCTTGGTGGTGGTGCCGGTCTCGATCGAGCCGACCTCGGCATCGACCTCGGGCAGCTCACCGCCCTCGACAGCGACGTCCACGTCGGGCAGCGAGCCCTCTTCGGTCACGTCGAAATCAATCATGTAGGAGCCGATTGCGATCACGGCGACGGCAACGGCGGCAATGGCGATAACAGGTCCGGTTTTCATCTCGGGTATCCTTCTGTCTGGTCTCTTTTCCGCGGGGCGCTCACGCCCCTGTTATTGGCCAGACAACCCGCCATCACGGCGTTTGGTTCCGCCAGTGACGAAACGGAACGGCGGAACGGCGCCGAAACCGCTCCGCCGCGGGACCGCAGATCACGGCACTGCCGCGCCCCGATCAGGCGATGTCAGCCGCAGAACAGCCGCAGGATGATCCCGTCATCGTCGGTCTCGATATTGAGCCGCTCGGCGAGGAACTCCAGCGTCATCGGCTGACCCTGCTTCAGCACCCGGACCGGCTTGTCCGCAGGCAGGGTCACGGCGGCGACATTGGTCCCGACGAAGCTGCTATATGCCGCCATGCCGCAGGTGTCCGGGGCCTCGGCGGCCGGCGGCTCCTCGGTCATGCAGGCCGCGAGCGGAAGCGCCGCGAGGATCAGTAGTGCTCTGGGTTTCATCGTCTTTCTCCTTCTCCTGAGGCGGGCGCAGACGCTCCGGCTCTGGTCATGTGAAGACTTGTGCGGCACGGTGGAGCGATGATCGAGCTCCGTGCCACATCCTCTCACCTCTATCCCGGCGCGCTCTGCCACGTCGAGGGTGAAACGCAGAGCTCTGGCAAGTCCGTCGTTGCCTTCGCCGACGGCGCGCGGGCCTCGGCGGAGCTGCAGGGCGACCGGCTGCAGGTTGCCGCTTACGAGACCACGGCGGGCACCTCGATCGGTGCGCGGGTCTGGCGCATCGAAGCCCTCGGCAAGGGAGACATACGGATCGTCTCACGTTTGATCTGAGACAATCGACCTGCGCCGGTTCCGGTTTAGACTGCCGCCATGAGACTCAGCATCGCCCTCCCCCTGATCGGGCTCCTCGCCCTCTCCGCCTGCGCCACCCCGCGCGAAACCTGCATCCGCGACGCCACGGCCCCGTGGCGCGCCGCCGTGTCCGAGCGCGAAGAGATCGCGAAGGATCTGGCGCGCGGCTACACCTACAAGACCGAGTTCGAGCGCATCGAGCGCTTCCGCTGGTGCCGCAACAGCGTCGGCGCGATGTCGCCCTGCTGGTACACCGACAACCAGCCGGTGACGCGCAAGATCCCGGTCGATGCCGCGGCGCTGCGGGCCCGCGACGCCGAGCTTGCGAAGGCGATCCCTGCCCTGCGCGCCGAGGCGGAAGCGGATGTGGCGCAGTGCCAGGCCACCTACCCCGAGGAGGCCGCACCGCCGGGCTGAGGCCCGGGCGGACCGGACACCAAAGGGTCCTTGGCGCAGCCGGCAAAGCGCGCCGTTCGCAATGACGAGGTCAGGGGGGCGATCCGCTCAAGCGCCACCAGTCCGCTGCAAGGATGCGGAGAGACCGGCGCCGCCTCCCGATCCGGCGGGCGCCGCCGCACCAGTGCCGGGTTCGGCCCGCTCGACATCCCCGGCACCGCAGCACTCCCGCCGTCGACTGTCCCCGTTCCGGGAACCGCTACCGAGCGGTCGCTCCGGCCAAACTGCCTGTCATATGAGCTTTACGAAAACAGGGTAGCCAAGAGCCCGACACCGCATATTGCGAGGCTTGCCAGAGGGCAAACGCGAGATATAGTGGTTGAAGACTGGGGCGGGCTGTCCCGCTCTGGTGCTTCGAACGGGCAGTCAGGGCAGGGAACGAGTCACTCCATGGACGGCAATTTCAGAACGCATTTCGTCAGGGAACCATCGGCGCTGAAGCAGCATCCGGCGCTGGTGCTAAACGCGGATTACCGGCCCCTCTCCTACTATCCGCTGTCGCTCTGGCCCTGGCAGGAAGCGGTGAAGGCGGCCTTCCTCGACCGGGTGGACATCATCGCCGAGTACGACGAGGAGGTCCGAAGCCCCTCGATGACGCTCAAGATCCCGAGCGTCGTGGTGCTGAAAGACTATGTGAAACCGAGGAAGCGCGTGGCATTCACGCGCTTCAATCTTTTTCTGAGGGACGAATTCCGCTGCCAGTACTGCGGCTCGAAGGGCGAGCTGACCTTCGACCACGTGGTGCCACGCGCCTCGGGCGGCGTCACAAGCTGGGAAAACGTCGTCGCCGCCTGCGCGCCCTGCAACCTGCGCAAAGGCTCGAAATCGCTGCGCAACGCCCACATGTCGCTGCGCAAGATCCCGCGCCAGCCCGGCGCCTCGGAGCTGATGGACGTGGGCCGCAAGTTCCCGCCCAACCATCTGCATGACAGCTGGATCGACTTTCTCTACTGGGACGCCGAGCTCGAGGCCTGAGCCGTCTCAAGGGCTGTATCGCTTGCCTCGCGGCGCGCCCCGTCCTAAGCCCCGCGCGGGCGCTGCCGGGCGCCGGAAAGGGGTGCCATGCTGCTCTATCGCCTGATCGTCTCGATCTTTGCCGCCGTCGTGCTGGCGCGCCTCGCGCTGCGCCGAGACTGGCCGGCGCTGCGCCAGAGGCTGGCCCGCAGCCCCGCCCGGCCCGGCCCGCATCTCTGGCTGCACGCCGCCTCGAATGGCGAACTGGCCTCGGCCAAGCCGCTGATCGCCGCGCTGCAGGAGGCCCGGCCCGACCTCGCGCTGCTCGTCACCTGCAATTCCGAGGGCGGCGTGGCGCTGGCCGAGAGCTGGGGCCTGCCCGCGCGGCTGGCCCCGCTGGATCTCGCGCGCGTCGCCCGCCGGATGCATCGCGACTGGGACGTGCGCGCGCACATCACGCTGGAATCCGAGCTCTGGCCCAATCGCGTCCGGACCTGCCCCGGCCCGGTCTTCGTCATCGGCGGCCGGCTGAGCGAAGGCACGGCGAAGGGCTGGCGCCTGTTCGGCGGCCTGCTGCCGGATGTGCTGGGGCGGCTGAGCTACGCTTCGGCGCAGGATCGCGGCTCGCTGGAGCGCTATCTGGCCAGCGGCTTGCCAGAGGCCGCCGCCGGGCCGGTGCTGAACCTCAAGGAATTCTACGCCCCCGATCCCCGGCGCGACGCCGCGCTCACCGCCGCGTTCGACCGGGCGCAGACATGGCTCGCCGCCTCGACCCACGAGGGCGAGGAAGAGACCGTTCTGGCGGCGCACAAGCTGGCGCGCGCGCAGGAGCCCGCGCTGCGGCTGATCCTCGCGCCACGCCACCCGAGGCGCGGCGACGCGGTCAAGCGGCTGATCCGCGAGGCGGGGCTGAGCTGCGCCCGGCGCAGCAAGGGAGAGGCGCCGGACGGGGCCGAGGTCTACCTTGCCGATACGCTGGGCGAGATGGGGCAGCTCTACCCGCTGGCGGGGCGGCTCTTCATCGGCGGCACGCTGACCGATCGCGGCGGCCACACGCCGTTCGAGCCCGCCGCCTATGCCGCAGCTCTCCTGCACGGCCCCGACGTGGTCAACCACGCCGCACCCTTCGCCCGGCTGGCCTCGGCAGAGGCTGCCATCGAGGTGCGTGACGCCGCCGCGCTGGCCGGGGCCCTGAACGCACTTGCGGCGCCGGAGCGGCAGCAGGCGCTTGGGCAGGCCGCACAAAGAATCCTTCAGCCGGAAACGGATATCGCGGAACTCGTGGCGGCGGTCACGCAACGGCTGGACCCGCCCGCATAGCGCAGGCATGGTCGCGGTGACTCAGAAGAAGCCGCATCATGCCAAACGCCTCCGTCCGCAAGGTTCTGAAGACCCCTCGCATCAAGAAGATCCGCCGCCTGCAATACGCAGCGCTGTGCTACCGGCTGAACGGTGGCAAGGTACAGATCCTGATGATCACCAGCCATAGTGGGCACCGCTGGACGATTCCGAAGGGCTGGCCGATGAGCGGACGCAAGCCCGAGGAAACCGCCGCCCGCGAAGCCTGGGAAGAGGCCGGGGTGCGGGGCAAGGCCACCGACAACTGCATCGGCGGTTTCTCTTACCGAAAGCGCGCCAACCCGCAGCCGCATTTCGCGCTGGTGTTCCCCGTCGAGGTCCGCAAACTCGAAAAGCGCTTCCCCGAACGCGGCGAGCGCAAGCGGCGCTGGATGAGCCGCCGGAAGGCGGCCTCGCTGGTCAAGGAAAAGGAGCTTGCGCGCCTTCTGGAGCGCTTCGATCCCGCCGCGCTCGGCCGCTAGAAGCGCTTGATATTCCCGCCGGAACAACTAGGTCTTAAGGGATAACCCCGGGCACGTCAGATGATCCAGTATTCTCTCAAATGCGCGGAGGACCATCGCTTCGACAGCTGGTTCCAATCCGCAAGCGCCTTCGACAAGCTGCACGCCGCAGGCATGGTGACCTGCGCCGTCTGCGGCTCGACAGATGTCGAGAAGGACCTCATGGCCCCGCGGGTCAATGCCGGCAGCGAGAAGCACAAGGCCGCGCCCGAGGCGCCGCTCTCGGCCCCGGCCAGCCCGGCCGAGCAGGCCCTGAAAGAGCTGCGCAAGGAGATCGAGAAGAACTCCGATTACGTCGGCCGCGATTTCGCCCGCGAGGCCCGCGCCATGCATTCCGGCGAGGCCCCGGCGCGCTCGATCTGGGGCGAAACCCGCGGCGACGAGGCGAAGAAGTTGATCGAAGAGGGCGTGCCCGTCGCGCCCCTGCCCTTCCTCCCGACACGGAAATCGAACTGATGCGCGCACTGATCACCGGCGCCAATCGCGGCATTGGCGCGGCGCTGTCCTTCGAACTTGCCTCCCGTGGCTGCGACGTCATCGGCACCGCCCGCAACAGCGACGGGCTCGAGCCGCTCGACGTCACCGATCCGGCCTCGGTCGCCGCCCTGGCCGAACGCCTGAACGGCGTCGCGCTCGAGGCGCTGATCTGCAACGCCGGCGTCTATTTCGACAAGGGCCAGCCGCTCGAGGGCGGCTATCCCGCCGCCATGTGGGCCGAGACCTTCGCCGCCAACGTCACCGGCGTCTTCCTGACCGTGCAGGCGCTGCTGCCGCATCTGCGGCGCGGCGCCACGCCGCGCATCATGATCATCTCGTCTCAGATGGCCTCGGACACCCGCGCGCCCGGTGGCAGCTACATCTACCGCGCCTCCAAGGCCGCGGCGCTGAACCTTGGCCGCAACCTTGCAGCCGACCTCAAGCCCGAAGGCATCGCCGTGGGCATTTACCATCCCGGCTGGGTTCAGACCGACATGGGCGGCATCGCCGCCGAGATCACCCCCGCTGAGGCTGCCAGCGGTCTCGCCGACCGGCTGCAGGCCCTGAGCCTCGAGACCACCGGCTGCTTCGAGACCTGGGATGGCCGCGCCCATCCCTACTGAGCCGCAGGCGTTTCCCGCCGCCTTTGCCCGCGCCTGGGCCAGCCGCAGCGGCGACGAGGTCGCGGCGCTGTTCAGCGAGGACGCCGATTTCGTAAACGTCACCGGTCTCTGGTGGACCGGCCGCGCGGCCATCGCGAAACCCCACGACTACGCGCTGAAGAGCTTCTTCGCCGAGACCGAGCTGCGCCCGGGCCGCATCGAGACGCGGATGCTCGGCCCCGATCACGCGGTGGTGCGCTGCCGCTTCACCCTGACCGGCCAGACGCTTCCGGGCGGCGGCACCGCCGGCCCGTGCCAGACCATCCTCGTCTTCGTGCTCGCCCGCGAGGCCGATGGCTGGCGCGCGGTGACGGCGCAGAACACCGATGTGGCGCCCGGCAAGGAGACCCATGTCAACGATGGCGGGCTGCGCGCGGTGGACTATCGCCCACCCTGAGCAGCGCTGGGGTGCCCGGGCCCCCCAGCGCCCCAAGCGCTTGAGCCTCTTGCGCGAACCGCGACAGCCGCGTAAACCGCGCCTGATTCAAGGCCATCCGGGGAAACTCCCATGCCCGTTCTCGTGATGAAATTCGGCGGCACGTCCGTGGCAACGCTCGACCGTATCCGGCGCGCGGCCAAACGCGTCGGTGTCGAGGTGGCCAAGGGCTACGACGTGATCGTCATCGTCTCGGCCATGTCGGGCGAGACCAACAAGCTCGTGGGCTATGTCGAAGAGACCTCGCCGCTGTTCGACGCGCGCGAATACGACGCCGTCGTGAGCTCGGGCGAGAACGTCACCGCCGGCCTGATGGCGCTGACCCTGCAGGAAATGGACGTGCCGGCGCGCAGCTGGCAGGGCTGGCAGGTCCCGCTGATGACCACCAGCGCCCACAGCGCCGCGCGCATCGTCGACATCCCCACCGACAACATCACCCGCAAGTTCGGCGAGGGCATGAAGGTGGCCGTGGTCGCGGGCTTCCAGGGCATCTCGCCCGAGGGCCGCATCACCACGCTGGGCCGCGGCGGCTCGGACACCACCGCCGTCGCCTTCGCCGCCGCCTTCGAGGCCGAGCGCTGCGACATCTACACCGATGTCGACGGGGTCTACACCACCGACCCGCGGATCTGCGACAAGGCCCGCAAGCTCGACCGTATCGCCTTCGAGGAGATGCTCGAGCTGGCCTCGCTTGGGGCCAAGGTTCTGCAGACCCGCTCGGTCGAGCTGGCGATGCGCTACAATGTGAAGCTCCGGGTGCTCTCGAGCTTCGAAGAACAATCCGACGAGGCCGGCACGCTGGTCTGCGACGAGGAGGAAATCATGGAACTGAACGTTGTCTCCGGGGTCGCCCATTCCCGCGACGAAGCCAAGATGACCCTGATCTCGGTCGCCGACCGTCCGGGCATCGCCGCCGCCATCTTCACGCCGCTCTCCGAGGCCGGCGTGAACGTCGACATGATCGTGCAGAACATCTCGGAAGATGGCCGCACCGACATGACCTTCTCCTGCCCCACCAACCAGGTGGCGCGCGCCGAAGAGGCGCTGAAGAAGTCGAAAGAGGCCGGTGACATCAATTTCCACGACCTCGTGGCCGACACCGACGTCTGCAAGATCTCGGTGGTGGGCATCGGGATGCGCTCGCACACCGGCGTTGCCGCGAAGATGTTCAAGGTGCTCTCCGACGAGGGCATCAACATCCGCGTCATCACAACCTCCGAGATCAAGATTTCTGTTCTAATCGACCGGAAATACATGGAACTCGCGGTTCAGGCGCTGCATGATGCCTTCGAACTTGAGAAGACGGCCTGATCACTTCCGGGCCGTCCGAATGATGCGACGGGGACAGGTCTGATCACCATGCCGGACGGCACGGAAAGCGAAAGCCGCAAGCTGCTTGGCCGGCTCCGCGACACCATGGCCGAAGAAGCGGCCGGGCAGGAGCGGCTGGACAAGATCACGCATCTGACGGCGGATTCGATGGGCACCGAGGTGTGCTCCATCTACCTGTTCCGTGACGAGCAGACGCTCGAGCTTTGCGCCACCGAGGGCCTCAAGCAAGAGGCGGTGCACCACACGCGGATGAAGCTCGGCGAGGGCCTCGTCGGTCGCGTCGCACGCACCGGCAAAATGGTCAACACCGCCGACGCCCCCTCCGAGCGCGGCTTCCGCTACATGCCCGAGACCGGCGAGGAGATCTATTCGAGCTTCCTCGGTCTGCCGATCCAGCGGCTCGGCGAAAAGCTCGGCGTGTTGGTGGTGCAGACCAAGACCAAGCGCGAGTTCACCGCCGACGAGATCTATGCGCTGGAAGTGGTGGCGATGGTGCTGGCCGAGATGGCCGAGCTTGGCGCCTTCATCGGCGAGGGCGCGGCGCTCAAGGCGCGCCACACTCAGCCGGCGATGATCCGCGGCATCACCGGGCAGGAGGGCACCGCCGAGGGCCATGTCTGGCTGCACGAGCCCCGCGTCGTGGTCACCAACCTCGTCACCGACGACCCCCAGCGCGAACACGACCGGCTTCAGGTCGCCATCGAAACGCTGCGCGTCAGCGTCGACGAGATGCTCGAGGGCGCCAGCGGCGAGCAGCTCGAAGTGCTCGAGGCCTACCGCATGTTCGCCAACTCCAAGGGTTGGCGCGCCCGCATGGAGGAAGACATCGACCGCGGCCTGTCTGCCGAGGCGGCGGTCGAGAAGGAGCAATCCGTCGCCCGCGCCCGCATGAGCCAGGTGGCCGACCCCTACCTGCGCGAGCGGCTGCACGATCTCGACGACCTGTCGAACCGGCTGCTGCGCATCCTCACCGGTCAGGGCCGCGAGACCGGGGCCGAGATGCCCTCGGACCCGATCCTCGTGGCGCGCAATATCGGCCCCGGAGAGCTGCTGGATTACGGTCGCAATCTCAAGGGGTTGGTGCTCGAGGAAGGCTCGGTCGGCAGCCACGCGGCGATCGTGGCGCGGGCGCTGGCGATCCCGCTGGTGATCCACGCCACCCGCATCACCAACGAGGCCCTGAACGGGGATCACATCATGGTCGATGGCGATCAGGGGCTGGTTCACCTGCGCCCCGACGATAGCGTGGTCAGCGCCTTCCGCGACAAGATCGCCATGCAGGCGCAGGCGCAGGAGCGCTACGCCTCGATCCGCAAGAAACCCGCGACCTCGCTCTGCGGCAAGCGCATCCACATGCTGATGAACGCCGGGCTGCTGGCCGACCTGCCGTCGCTACCGACCTCCGGCGCCGAGGGCGTGGGGCTGTTCCGCACCGAGCTACAATTCCTGATCCGCAACCAGATGCCGCGCCGCACCGAGCTCGTGGAGGTCTACAAGCGGGTGATGGATTCCGCCGGCGACAAGCCGGTGGTGTTCCGCACACTCGACATCGGCTCGGACAAGGTGCTGCCCTACATGAAGCCCACCGACGAGCCGAACCCGGCGCTTGGCTGGCGGGCGATCCGGGTCGGGCTCGACAAGCCCGGCGTGATGCGGATGCAGATGCAGGCGCTGCTGCGCGCCGCCGAGGGGCGGCCGCTGTCGGTGATGTTCCCCTTCGTGGCGCAGTACGAAGAGTTCCGCGCCGCGCGCGCCGAGGTCGAGAAGGCGCTCGCCATCGAGCGCAAGCTTGGCCACCAGGTGCCCGAGAAGGTCACCATCGGCACCATGCTCGAGACCCCGAGCCTGGCCTATGCCTCGAAGAAATTCTTCGAGGATGTCGAGTTCATCTCGATCGGCGGCAACGACCTCAAGCAGTTCTTCTTCGCCGCCGACCGCGAGAACGAGCGGGTGCGCCGGCGCTACGACACGCTCAATGTCAGCTTCCTGACCTTCCTCGAGCAGATCGTGCAGCGCTGCTCGGAATCGGGCACGCCGCTGAGCTTCTGCGGAGAGGATGCGGGCCGGCCCATCGAGGCGGTCTGCCTCGCCGCCATCGGCCTGCACCGCCTGTCGATGCGCCCGGCCTCGATCGGGCCGGTGAAGAGCCTGATCATGCGTACCGATCTCGATGCGCTTTACGATGTGATCTGCGACGCGCGCGAGCGCGGCGAGCAGTCGGTGCGCGAGTCGGTGCTCGAGTACCTGCGCTGGAACGGCTGAGCCGGGCCTCCGCCGCGCCGCCCTACCTCAGAGCCATGTGAACATCCTCCACTCGTCCCGCCCATCGGGGCGGGCTTTCAGGGGCGGGGCTTTGGGAAAAAGCGCCCAACCAGACGATCCCTCTGGTCGGACGCCCCCGGATCATGGACGCGCCATGCGCCGTTCTGGCCGCAGACACTGCCCGCACCTTCTGTGCGGGAGAGGCCCCGTGGGCGGGCCGGGTCGGGATGACCACCGGTGCAGGTCTGAACATCCCGCAGCCTGCACCCCCGCCCGAGGGCCGAGCGGGCCGGCTTTGCCGCCCCGCAGGACGGTCATACGACAGAAGGCCCAAAAGATTGGTTAACGCCGGCGCATCTCGGCGCGCAGCGCCTCGACCAGCGCGGCGCGCTCCTGTCCGCTGTCGCGGGCCAGCCTCAGCAGTCCGAAATGCACGAAGGCCATCTGCTGGTAATAACTGGTATAGGCGAAGTTCGTCGCCGCCCCCGCCGCCGCCCCGAGGATCGGCACGGTCTGCGCCGCGAGCTTCTGGCCGAGCACCGTTGCCAGCTTCGGCGAGACGCTGCGGATCAGCCCGTGCACCGTGGTGCCGGTCAGCGTGACCCGCGCCGAGAGGAACCCCATGTCGGCACCGTCGTCATGCTCGAGCGGCCCCGCCGCGCCGAACACCGCGAGGCATTCGCGCCGGATCTCGGGATCGTTGGGATCAAAGCCATGCTCGGCGGCAATGCCCTGAATGGCGCGCAGCAGCACCGTGGTGGTCACCGGCAGCTCGGCCAGCGCCGTCGGCAGGCCGCCCGCCCCGCCCGCCGCGCCCATCGCGGTTGTCAGCGCGGTGTTGAGCCAGCTCTTCTGGTCCGGCACCACCCCGCGCGAGCCCGCGGCGGCGCGCATCGCCGTCTCGAGCGCCCGCTCGGTGGCGCTCTCAAGCCGGTCCTTGACCTTGTCCGGCAGCCGTTCGAGCAGGTTCTCGGCCTGCCCGCCGATGATGTTGAGCACCTGCAGCCCGACGCCGCCCGCCGAGCGGTAGCGGCGCGCGAGTGCGGCGATCTCCTTGCTGGTGTCCACGGCGACAAGCTCCGTTCCGGTCATGGCAGCCCTTTCCTTTCCCTTAAGAAAAGATCGGGCCTCGGCGCCGGAATTCAAGCGTAGCGGGTGACCTCGCCGGTCACGCCCTGCCACGCGCCGGGTACCAGCTCGAGCCCGAGGATGCGCTCGGGGTTGGTCGGCGGCGGCATCTCGACACCGCTCAGATGCATGAACCCGAAGCGCTTGTAATAGGGCTCGTCGCCCACCAGCAGCACCCGCGACCATTCCAGCGCCCGGGCGCGCTCGACCGTGTCGCGGATCAGCGCCGCGCCCAGCCCCTCGCCCTGTGCCGTCGGGTGGACGGCCACCGGCCCGAGCAGCAGCGCCTGCCACGCCCCGATGCGCACCGGCCAGTAGCGGATCGCCCCGCCGAGGATGCCGGTCTCGTCACGCGCCACCCGGCACAGCTCGGCCACCGGCGGCACCTCGTCGCGCAGGCGGTAGGAGGAGAGCAACGTCCGCCCCGGGGCAAAGCTCAGGTCGTAGAGCGCCTCGACCTCCCACCAGTCGCCCGGCTTTTCCTGTGACAGCGTGAACAGCGCCGCTTCTCCCGTGCAATCATCCGCGATCCGGCCTATCTGTTTCAGCGTATAGCTGCAAACAGTTGAGAGGACAGCAATGTTCTACCGCCCCGAAGATGGCCACGGCCTGCCGCACAACCCGTTCAACGCCATCGTGACGCCGCGCCCGATCGGCTGGATCTCGACCCGCGGCGCGATGGGCGACAATCTCGCGCCCTACAGCTTCTTCAACGCGGTGGCCTACGTGCCGCCGCAGGTGATGTTCGCCTCGACCTCGGTGAAGCCCGATCGCGGCGACACCAAGGACAGCGTCGCCCAGCTGCGCGAGACCGGCACGTTCTGCGTCAACATCGTCGAGTTCGCCATGCGCGACGCGATGAACCTGACCTCCGGACCGTGGCAGGCGGGCCAGGACGAGTTCGCGCTCGCTGGGCTGGAAAAGGCCGAATGCGAGACCATCGACTGCCCGCGCGTGGCGGCGGCACCGGCGGCGCTCGAATGCCGCGTGGTGGAGATCGTCAAGCTGCCGGGCGAGGCCAATTTCGCCACCTTCGGCGAGGTGACCGGCGTGCATATCCGCGACGACTGCCTCGTCGACGGGCGCTTCGACATCACCACCTTCCAGCCGCTGACCCGCATGGGCTACCGCGACTACTCGGTGATCCGCGAGGTCTTCGAACTGAAGCGCCCCGGCGAGTAAGGACGCAACCCGTGACATCCGCCCCGATCCGTGCCAGGATCGGGGCGCATCCGATGGAGGGAGCGATGGACCAGACCCTTTGACAGCCTGACCCGAAACAGACTTTCAAAGGAGGCCCCATGCCCTTCTCTCTTCCGGATGCCGATCGCATCCATCCCATCACCCTGCCCGACGGCACCGCCCACGAGGGCACCGTGCATCTCGCCTCGGTCATCGACCACCCGCGGTTCAAGGTCGGCGCCCACAGCTACGCCTCCGATTTCGATCCGCCCTCGCCCGAGGGCTGGGCGGCGCGGCTGGCCCCCTACCTCTTCCCGTTTTCGAAAGAGACCCTCCGCATCGGCAGGTTCTGCCAGATCGCCCACGGCGTGCGCTTCATAGGCGCTTCGGCCAATCACGCCACGCGTGGCCTCTCGACCTATCCCTTCGCGGTGTTCGACCCCGAAGCGATGACCGGCTTCCAGCCCGACACCCGCGACACGGTGATCGGCCACGACGTCTGGCTCGGCTACGGCGCGCTGATCCTGCCTGGTGCCCGCATCGGCAACGGCGCCATCATCGGCGCCGGCAGCGTGGTGCGCGGCGAGATCCCTGCCTATGCTGTGGCCACCGGCAACCCCGCCAGCGTCACCCGCATGCGCTTCCCGCCCGCCGAGATCGCCCGGCTCGAAGCCCTCGCCTGGTGGCACTGGCCCAAGGATGTCATCGCCCGCGCCCGCCCCGCTCTCGAGGCCGCGGACCTCGACGCACTCGCCATCCACGCGCCGCCGGCTTGAGCCCCCAACCACCGACCTCGCCGCCAAAGGCCACGCCCGCTCTTCTCTGGTTCAAAAATACCTCGGGGGAGTCGCAGCTCCGCTGCGACGGGGGCAGAGCCCCCTCGCCCCTACCTCAAGCGCACCTACGGTGCGACGGGGGCCGAGCCACCTCGCCCGTACCTCAGGCGCACCTGCGGTGCGACGGGGGCAGCGCCCCCAACGGCCTGTCACCAACAGCGCGCCCCTGATCCTCCGCCCCCCCAAAAAAAGGGCGCGCACCGCAAGGTGCGCGCCCCCGGGCGAGGCGGGGGCCGCCCCCCGGGCCCAACCCACCGGAACATGCCCGCCCCGGGTCCCCCAGCGCCCCGGGGGAAAC
>NZ_JBYNAH010000126.1:0-3609 GCF_059781815.1 Salipiger sp.
TGCGAATACGATGTCGAGCGCAAGTTCCGCGAAACCCGGCTCTATCAGGTGGCGCCGATCTCGACCAACCTGATCCTGTCTTATGTCGCCGAGCACGTGCTGGGCCTGCCGAGGTCGTTCTGATGCGCCCGCTCGAGGGCGTGAAGGTGGTGTCCATCGAACAAGCGGTGGCCGCTCCCTTCTGCACCTCGCGGCTGGCCGATGCCGGCGCCGAGGTGATCAAGATCGAACGGCCCGAGGGCGATTTCGCCCGCGGCTATGACGATGTGGCCAATGGCCAGTCGAGCTATTTCGTCTGGCTCAACCGGGGCAAGCGCTCGCGCACGCTCGACCTGATGTCGGAGGAGGGCCGCGACGCGCTCACCCGGCTGCTGGGCGAGAGCGACGTGCTGGTGCAGAACCTCAAGCGCGGCGCTCTGGCCCGGCTCGGCTTTCCCTTTGAGCGACTGACGCGCGAGTTCCCGCGCCTGATCACCTGCTCGATCTCGGGCTATGGCGAGGGCGGCCCGATGGCCGACCGCAAGGCCTATGATCTTCTGGTGCAGGCGGAATCCGGGCTCTGCTCGATCACCGGGGGGCCGTCCGAGCCGGCCCGCGTCGGCATCTCCATCGTCGACATCGCCACCGGCGCCACGGCGCAATCGGCGATCCTCGAGGCGCTGATCCGGCGCGGCGTGACCGGCAAGGGCGCCACAATCTCGATCTCCATGTTCGACGTCATGGCCGACTGGCTCACCGTGCCGCTGCTCAACCACGAGGGCGGCAAGAGCCCCGAGCGCGTCGGCCTCGCGCACCCCTCGATCGCGCCCTACGGCGTGTTCACCGCCAGGGACGGCACGCAGATCCTGCTCTCGATCCAGAGCGACCGCGAATGGGCAAAGCTCTGCGACCTGTTCCTCGGCCAGCCCGGCCTCGCCAGCGACCCGCGCTTTGCCACCAACGTGGCGCGCGTCGCCAACCGGACCGAGACCGACGCCGTGCTCGCCGCCCGCTTCAACGCGCTCACCGGCAACGAGGCGGAGGCGGCGCTCCTGCGCGCCGACGTGGCGCTGGCGCGGGTCAACGACATGGAGGGGCTCTCGGGCCACCCGCATCTGCGGCGCATCACCGTCGAGACCCCGAACGGCCCGGTCTCCTACCCGGCGCCGGCCCCGGTCTGGGAGGGCGAGGCCCCGCGCTTCGGCCCGGTGCCCCGGCTCGCCCCGCTCGAGGAGGTCGTGTGATGGACATGAGTCTCGATCACCTGAAGGGATGGATCGGTCGCGAGGAGCGCGCCTCCGAGCTGCTGACCCCGGTGCTGACCGAGCGCTTCCTCGCCACGTTCGACCGCGACGGCGAAAGTGGCGCGGGCGCCGAGGCGCCGCTTCTGCTGCATCACGCGCTCTGCCACGCGGTCGCCGCCACCGCCGAGCTCGGCCCCGACGGGCACCCGCATCGCGGCGGCTTCCTGCCGCCGGTCACCCTGCCCCGCCGCATGTGGGCCGGGGGCGAGATCGCCTTTCACAGTGCCCCGCGCGTCGGCGAGACCGTCACGCGGGCCTCGGTGATCGACGACGTGCGGATCAAGCAGGGCCGCAGCGGCACGCTGTGCTTCGTCACCGTCACGCATGAATACTCCGCCGAGGGGCGCGCGGTGCTGAGTGAGCGGCAGGACATCGTCTATCGCGATGCGCCGGCGCCGGGCGCGACGCCCAAGACGCCGCCGCCCGCCCCCGAGGGCGCGATGCGGCGCGAGGTCGATCCCTCGCCCGAGCTGCTCTTCCGCTACTCGGCGCTGACCTTCAACAGCCACCGCATCCACTACGATCTGCCCTACGTGACCGGCGAGGAAGGCTATCCCGGCCTCGTGGTGCACGGGCCCCTGCAGGCGGCACTGCTGGTGCAATACGCCGCCGACCTGCGCGGCGCCGCGCCCGCGCGGTTCGCGTTTCGCGGGGTGTCGCCGGCGTTTTCAGGCCACCCGCTGGTGCTGCACGCCAGCGAAGAGGACGGCGCGATGCTGCTCTGGAGCGCCGCGCCCGGCGGCCCCGTTGCGATGGAGGCAAGAGCGGAATGGTGAACCCCGAGACGATCCGAACCCCGCTCTTCGTTCCCGCCGACCGGCCCGACCGCTTCGAAAAGGCGGCGGCCTCGGGGGCCGATGCGGTGATCCTCGATCTCGAGGACGCCGTGGCCCGCGACCGGAAGGAGGCCGCCCGCGCGGCGCTGCGCAGCGATTTCACGGATCTGCCGGTGCTGGTGCGGATCAACGCCACCGGCACGCCGTGGCATGAAGACGATCTCGCCGCGCTGCGCGGGCTGAGCCTCGCCGGGGTGATCCTGCCCAAGGCCGAGGGGCCTGACAGCGTTGCCGCGCTCTGCTATGCGCTTGGCGACGCGGCGCCCGTGATGGCGCTGATCGAGAGCGGGCTGGGCCTTGCCCGGTGCCGCGCCATCGCCGCCCTGCCCGGGGTCTGCCGGCTGGTCTTCGGCTCGATCGACTATTGCGCCGATCTCGGCTGCGAGCATCTGCCCGAGGTGCTGCTGCCGGCGCGCTCCGAGCTGGTGCTGGCCTCGCGCCTCGCCGGGATCGCCCCGCCCGTCGACGGCGTCACCGCGCGGCTCGACGATCTCTCCGAGACCTACGACGACGCGGTGCACGCCCGCGCCATGGGGATGACCGGCAAGCTCTGCATCCACCCGGTGCAGATCCCCGAGGTACGCCGCGCCTTCCTGCCGTCGGAGGCCGAGATCGACTGGGCCCGCCGGGTCATGGCCTCGGGCGACGGCGCAGTTTCGGTCGATGGCGCGATGGTCGACGCGCCGGTGCGGCTGCGCGCGCAGAGCATCCTCGCGCAGGTAGAGCCCGCCTGAGCGGCCTGCCACGGCAGGCGGGCCAAGCATCCGGCGTCAGGGCGCCTGCGCCGCCTGCTGTTCGAGCGCGTTCTCCCACTCGGCGAGGAAGGCACGCCGGTTGAGCGGGTCGAGATAGACCATCAGCGCCGGTCCCAGCCGGATCGGCCCGAACCCGGCGGTCCCCTGGCTCAAGGGCGGCAGCGGCCAGTCGCCATCCTCGGCGCGCAGACCAAGCTCGAGCAGCATGTCGAGCATCGCCTCTGCCGCGCCGGTCTCTTGCGCGGTGGCCGGGATGATGGCGGTGCGCAGCATCAGGTTGGCGAAATCCTGCATCTGCACGATCGCGATATCTGCCCGGCCCTCCTGCGCCATGCGATCCTCGGCATAGCTGCCGAGAACATTGTAGGCGAGGCTGAGGCGGCCGCTGATCACGTCGTCGACCATCTGGCCCGAGCAGCAGTAAAGCTCGGGCGCGAGCCGCCCCATGACCTCGCTGAGCCGCCAATAGGCATCGGTCGAGCGCGCCTCCTGCGTGGCGAAGAGAAACCCCAGCCCGCTGTCGCGCACGTCGTAGGTGCCGATGGCGTTGCGGAAGCGCTCGGGGTTGTCGCGCAGCAGCGTGATGAGCTCCTGCCGCGTGGCCGGCGGCGGCGCCCCGTCCAGCGCCCGCGACGACAGCACCACCACCGCAGGCTCGGCGGTGAAGGCAAAGATCAGATCGCGCCAGCGCGCCCAGTCGGGCAGCGCGTCGGTGCGGTCCGAACGGTAACTCTG
>NZ_JBYNAH010000126.1:3619-14417 GCF_059781815.1 Salipiger sp.
TGGCCGTCATTGGCGAGCTTGAGCTGCAAGTCCATCGCCGAGGAAATCGCCAGATCGAACGCCGCGCCCTCGCGGATACCACGGTAGAGCTCGACCGAGGAGGCAACCGTGTAATCGACCGTCAGGTCGGGCCGGCGCTGCTGGAAGCGCAGGATGTAGGGCTCGAACACCTCCAGATCGGCGGTCGAGACGATGCTCAACGTGCGGTCGGTGGTGCCGGGATAGACCCGGCGATCCTCGACCTCGAGCGCCCGCGCCAGCGTCGCCCAGAGGGCCAGGCAGAGGCAAAGGCCAAAGGTCAGGCCCTCTTTCAGGCCGACGGCAAGACGAGCGTCACGCATGCGCCACCTCCCCTAGCTGCGTTGCGAAGATCGAGCCGCCCGCCATGGGCGGCCAGCACGTCAGCGGCGATGGTGAGGCCGAGGCCCGAGCCCACCACGCCCTCGGTGTTGCCACCCCGGCGGAAGCGCTCCGTGAGGCTCTCGATCGGCCCGTCGCCAAGCCCCGGCCCCTCGTCGGTCACGGTGATCCGGGCGACGCCTTCCGCTGCGCTCACCGCGATATGCACATCGGTCTCGTCGGGCGAGTATTTCACCGCGTTGTCGAGCACGTTGCCAAGCGCCGACTCGAGCAGCACCGCGTCGCCCGTCACGCAGGCCGGCGCCGCCGTGATGCGGAACGCGATGTCCTTCATCGTCGCCGTGGGCTCGAGCGCGGCGGCCGCCTGCGCCACCAGCTCGCCAAGGTCGATGCGGTCGCGGGCCAGATCCTCGGCGCGGTAGGCGACGGTGGCGTGATCGAGCAGCTGCCCGGCGGAGCGGGAGCTTTCATCGACGGCGCGGATGATCCGCCGCAGGCGCTGCCGCGCCTCCTCGCTCTCGGCGCTGCGCAGGGCGATCTCGGCCTGAGTGCGCACCGTGGCCAGCGGCGTGCGCACCCGGTGCGCGGCCTCGGCGATGAAATCCTCCGAGCGCCGGATCGATTGGCCGAGCCGCTCCATCAGCCGGTTGAGCGCACCGCGCAGCGGCGCCAGCTCGGGCGGCGCATCGCGGCGCAGCGGGCGCAGGTCGGTGGGCCCGCGCCGCGACACCGCCTGCGCGAAGGCGTTGAGCGGCCTGAGCGAGGCGCGCGCGGCAAACACCGAAAGCCCGACCGCCACCACGAAGAAGGCCAGCGACAGCGCCGCCGCCAGCCGCGAAAGCTGCCCCGAGACCGCGTCGACGCCGCCAAGGGTCTGCGCCACGGTGACCACGACCGGCACCGGCCCGGCGCCGGCCAGCACCGTGCGGCGCACCGAGGCCATGCGGATCGCCTCGCCGGAATACTGCCCGGTCTCGAACGCCACCCGGGCGCCCGCGGGGGCGTCGGTCGGCACCGGCAGATCCTCGTAGCCAGTGAGCACCCGCTCGCCCGCGACCACCTTGTAGAACACCCGGTCCTCGCTGATCGCGCCCAGCATCGAGAGCGCCGAATAGGGCAACTCGAGCCGCACCTCGCCCTGCTCGCTGCGGATGGTCTCGGCGATGGTGGTGGCCGAGGCCGCGAGCACGTTGTCCTGCGAGCGCGCCGCCGCCTGCCGGGCCAGTTCCGAGACCATCCACCACGACAGCAGCGACAGCAGCGCCGCCACCCCGGCCAGAAGCACCGTCAGGCGATGTCCGATCGACAGGCGGGCGATCATTCCGGCGCGGTCTCCAGCCGGTAGCCGAAGCCGCGCACCGTCTCGATGCGCAGGCCCAGCGGGCCGATGCGCTTGCGCAGCCGCCCGACATAGACCTCGATGGCGTTCTCGGTGACCTCGGCGTCAAAGGAGAACAGCCGGTCGAGCAGCTGGCCCTTTGAGAAGGTCTGGCCGGGATGGCGGGCAAAGACCTCGAGCAGCCTTGTCTCACGGTTGCGCAAGGTGACGCTCTCGTCGCCGGCGCGCAGGGAGCCCGACATCGGGTCGAACAGCGCCTCGCCGAGCGCGATCTCGTTGCGGGCCGAGCCGCCGCGACGGCGCAGCACCGCGCGCACCCGCGCCTCGAGCTCGGAGAAATCGAACGGCTTGGTGATGTAGTCGTCGGCCCCCTGATCGAGCGCCCCCACCCGGTCGGTGACCCGGGCCCGCGCGGTGAGCACGATCACCGGGGTCTCGAGATGCGCCCGCGAACGGGCGAGGAAATCGCGCCCGTCGCCATCGGGCAGCATCACGTCGAGCAGGATCAGGTCATAGGAGGTGGCCGCGAGGCAATGCTCGGCCTCGGCAAGGCTCGCCGCGTGATCGACCGCGTGACCGTCGAGCGCGAGCCGGTTGCTGACCGCCTCGGCCAGCTCGCCATTGTCTTCAACCAGAAGGAACCGCACGCCCTCTTCACTCCCGTTATCGCTCCCGAAACCCTCCCGAGCGACGCGGCGAGACGTGTCAGGCCCGTGTCAGCTTTGTGTGGTCAACGGAAGCATGGGCGGAAGACGACCGCCTGTCAAATGGGAGGATTCCAGATGAAAACGAACATGACCCGCCGGGTCGTGATGGCTGCGGCTGCCGCGACACTTGCACTCTCCGGCGCGGCCAAGGCCGACGATCACCAGGTGCTCGAGCAGCTGCATTTCGTCATTCCCGGCGGCGCCGGCGGCGGCTGGGACGGCACCGCGCGCGGCACCGGCGAGGCGCTGACCAACTCGGGCCTCGTGGGCAATGCCAGCTACGAGAACATGTCCGGTGGCGGCGGCGGCAAGGCGATCGCCTACATGATCGAGAACGCCGCCAGCCTAGACAACACGCTGATGGTCAACTCGACCCCGATCGTCATCCGCTCGCTCACCGGGGTTTTCCCGCAGAGCTTCCGCGACCTGACGCTGGTGGCCGGCACGATCGGCGACTACGCAGCGCTCGTGGTCCCCGCCGACAGCGAGATCACCGACATGGCCGGCCTGCTGGCCGCCTATGCCGAGCAGGGCCCCGACTTCGCCATCGGCGGCGGCTCGGTGCCGGGCGGCATGGACCACCTCGTTGCGGCGATGGTGATGCAGGCGGCGGGCGAAGACCCGATCGCGCTGAACTACATCCCCTACGATGCCGGCGGCGAGGCCATGGCCGGCCTGCTCTCGGGTGAGATCGACGCGCTCTCGACCGGCTTCTCGGAAGCCATCGCGCTGGCCGAACAGGGCGAGGTTCGCGTGCTGGGCGTGACCGCCCCCGAGCGCGTGCCCGCCTACGATGCAGCGGCGACTTTCGCCGAGCAGGGCATCGACACCACCTTCGTGAACTGGCGCGGCTTCTTCGCGGCCCCCGGCACCTCCGACGAGAAGGTCGCCGAGTACATCTCTGCACTCGAGAAGATGTACGAGACCGAGGCCTGGGAAGAGGTCCGCGCCCGGAACGGCTGGGTCAACATCTGGAATCCGGGCGACGATTTCCGCACCTTCCTCGAAGCGCAGGAAAAGGAAATCGGCGACCTGATGAAGACTTTGGGCTTTCTCTGATCTCTCCCCAGCCCATCGATTGACCTAAGCCACATTCCGGAGGGCCGACCACCACGGCCCTCCGGATCCCGGTTTCACACCGCAAGATCACACCCAAGATCACCGCCAAGAACTCAAGGGAGGAGACGTCATGGCGCTCGACCGCTGGATCGCGCTTGTCTTCATCGCATTTTGTGCCGCCTACGGCTATCTGGCCTTTTTCACCATGGATCAGCTGCTGCCACCGTTCATGCAGCGCAACCCGGTCTGGCCGTCGACCTTCCCCAAGGTGCTCGCGATCATGGGCATCGTCGTGGGTCTGATCGTGCTGTTCGGCCTCGAACACCACGAGAGCAAGGACGGCGAACCCGACGCCGCCGAGATCAACTATCGCCGCCTGCACGAGTACAATCTCGGCCAGGCGCTGGCGCTGCTGGCGCTGATGGTGGTCTACGCGCTGGCCCTGCGCCCGGCGGGCTTCCTGCTGGCCACCACCGTGTTCCTCGCCGGTGGCAGCGCCATCCTCGGCGAGCGCAAGTGGCACATCATGCTGCCGGTCTCGCTGATCGCCGCCGGCTTCGTCTGGTATCTGGTGCAGGAGGTGCTGGGCATCTTCCTGCGGCCGCTGCCCTTCTTCATGGGGATCTGACATGCTTGACGGTATCCTGATCGGCCTCGAGGCCGCCTTCTCCTTCCAGAACCTCCTGATGGTCATCGCCGGCTGCCTCATCGGCACCTTCATCGGCATGCTCCCGGGCCTCGGCCCGATGTCGATCATCGCCATCATGATCCCGGTCGCCATCTCCATGGGCGACCCGACCGCTGCGCTCATCCTGCTCGCGGGGGTCTATTACGGCGCCATCTTCGGCGGCTCGACCTCGTCGATCCTGCTCAACGCGCCCGGCGTCGCCGGCACCGTGGCCACCGCCTTCGACGGCTACCCGATGGCCCGCAAGGGCCAGGCCGGCAAGGCGCTCACCATCGCCGCCGTCTCGAGCTTCTGCGGCGGCACCATCGGTGCGGTGCTGCTGGCGATCTTCGCCCCCGCGCTGTCCTCGGTGGCGCTGCTGTTCCACTCGGCGGAATACTTCGCGCTGATGGTGGTGGGGCTCTCGGCCATCGCGGCCTTCGCCGGCACCGGACAGGTCGCCAAGGCGCTGATGATGACCCTGCTGGGCCTGATCCTCGCCACCGTGGGCGAAGGCGCGCTGTTCAACATGCCGCGCTTCACGCTGGGCCTGATGGACCTGCAGTCGGGCATCTCCTTCATCACCCTCGCGATGGCGATGTTCGCCCTGCCCGAGGCCATCTTCCTGGTGCTCAACCCCGCCCGCTCGAGCCAGGGCGAGGGCGGCGGCTCGGGCAAGATCACCAACCTGCGCTTCACCCGCGAAGAGGGCCGCGCCATGATCCCGGTGATCGGCCGGCAATCGGTGCAGGGCTTCTTCATCGGCGTGCTGCCGGGGGCCGGTGCCACCATCGCCTCGTTCCTCGGCTACGCGGTCGAGCGCAACATCGCCACCGAGGAAGAGCAGAAGGAGTTCGGCAAGGGCTCGGTCAAGGGGCTTGCCGCGCCGGAGACCGCCAACAACGCCGCCTGCACCGGCTCCTTCGTGCCGCTGCTGACGCTGGGCATCCCCGGCTCGGGCACCACGGCAATCCTGCTCGGCGCGCTGATCGCGCTCAACGTGACCCCGGGCCCGCGCCTGATGGTCGACGAGCCGGATATCTTCTGGGCGGTGATCATCTCGATGTATATCGGCAACCTGGTGCTTCTGGTGCTCAACCTGCCGCTCATCCCCTACATCGCCAAGATCCTCGCGATCCCGCGCAACTACCTGATCCCGTTCATCCTGTTCTTCACCCTGATGGGGGCCTATATCGGCCAGAACAACGCCACCGAGCTGCTCATGCTGGTGGGGCTCGGGGTGCTCGCGACGATCCTGCGCTTTGCCGACTACCCGCTGGCGCCGGCGCTGATCGGGTTCATCCTCGGCACCATGCTCGAGGACAACTTCGCCCGCTCGATGCAGCTCTATCGCGGTCTCGACTTCATCCTCGAGCGCCCGATGACCCTGGGCCTGCTGATCCTCGCCGCGGTGCTGGTGCTGCTGCCGAGCTTCCGCGCCCGCCGCGCCCGGGCCCGCGCAAGGGGCGTCGCCGATGGCGATTGATCACAATGACAGACGGAGGCCCCTTGCGGGCCTCCGCGTGCTTGATCTGACCAACGTTCTGGCCGGCCCCTTCGCCTGTCACCAGCTCGCCCATCTGGGCGCCGAGGTGATCAAGGTCGAAGCGGTCGGCCGCGGCGATCTTGCGCGCAACCTCGGCGCCGATGCGGACCTTTCGAAACAGGGCATGGGGATCTCCTTCCTCGCCCAGAACGCCGGCAAGACCTCGCTGACGCTCAACCTCAAGGCGCCCAAGGGCAAGGCGGTGCTCAAGCGGCTGGTGGCCAGCGCCGACGTGCTGGTCGAGAACTTCCGCCCCGGCGTGATGGACCGGCTGGAGCTCGGCTACGAGACGCTGAAGGCCGAGAACCCGGCGCTGATTTACTGCGCCATCTCGGGCTTCGGGCAGGACGGGCCTTGGGCGCATCGCCCGGCCTATGACCAGATCATCCAGGGCGCCTCGGGCGTCATGTCCGTCACCGGCGATGCCGAGAGCGCGCCGCTGCGCGTGGGCTATCCTCTGGCCGACACGGTGGGCGGGCTGACCGCCGCGATGGCGATCTCGGCGGCGCTCAACGCGCCCGAGCGCGGCGCCTTCATCGACGTCTCGATGCTTGACTCGGTGCTGGCGACAATGGGCTGGGTGGTGTCGAACTACCTTGTCGGCGGCGTCACCCCGCAGCCGCAGGGCAACGAGAACCCGACCTCGGCCCCCTCGGGCGCCTTCCAATGCGCCGACACGCTGATCAACATCGCCGCCAACAAGGACGAGCAATGGCAGCTGCTGGCCCGCCACCTGGGCCGCGACGACCTGCTCGAGCACCCCGACTTCGCCACCCGCGAGCTGCGCAAGGCCAACCGGCTGCGCCTCAAGGCCGAGCTCGAGACCGTGCTCACCACCCGCCCCGCGCGCGAGTGGGAAGACGAACTCAACCGCATCGGCGTGCCCTCGGGCGCGGTGCTGAGCCTGCCCGAGGTGCTCGCGCATCCGCAGATTACCGAGCGCGGCCTGCTGGCCCGCTTCGACGACACGCCGGGGCTCGACCGGGCCATCGACCTGATGCGCATCGGCGCGATGATTGATGGCGCCCGCCCGACGGTGGACACCCCTCCCCCGGCGCTCGGCGCCGACACGGCGAGCATCCTCGCGGAGCTGGGCTATACCGAGGCAGAGATCGACAAGATGCAGAGCGAGGGCGTGACATGACCGAGCGCAACGACGTCAAGGACTGGTGGCGCACCAGCATCATCGACATGGAGCCGGGCCGCATCGCGCTGCGCGGCACGCCGGTCGAGGAACTGATCGGCAATGTGGGCTTTGCCCGGATGATCTGGCTGATGGTCACCGGCGAAGAGATCGAAGGCCCGCGCGAGGCGCTGTTCGAGGCGGCGCTGGTCTCGGCGGTGGATCACGGGCCGCAGGCGCCGTCGATTGCCGCGGCGCGCATGGCGGCGACCTGCGGCATCGGGCTGCAATCGGCGATGGCCACCGGGCTCAACATGCTGGGCGACGTGCATGGCGGCGCCGGCGAGCAGGCGGTGGCACTCTACCGGCAGATCGAGGCGGCGGGGCTCGATGCCCTGCCCGCCGTGCTGGATGACTGGCGCGCCGAGCATGGCAAGTTCATCCCCGGCTTCGGCCACCGCTTCCACAAGCCCGTCGACCCGCGCGCGCCACGGCTGCTGGGGCTGGTCGACGAGGCCGCCGAGGCTGGTGCGGTCGCCGGTGTCTATGCCGAGATCGGGCGCGGCATCGAGGCCCATCTCGCCGCAGAGCGCGACAAGCCAGTGCCGATGAACATCGATGGCGCCACTGCGGTGATCTATGCCGAGCTCGGCTGCCCGCCGCCGCTGGCGCGCGGCTTCTTCGGCCTGTCGCGCTCGGTCGGCATCCTGGCCCATGCCTGGGAGCAGACCGAACAGGGCGGACGCAACAAGGGCCCGACCCCGCCGGCCTATCGCTGGACCTATGATGGCGACTGACAGGGACGGCTCGGGCGCGCCCGAGCCTTCCGGAACCGTAAGCCCGTCGGCCACCGCCTCGGCGGGGTGGGACGCGCTGAGGATGGGACCGGCCTTCACGCTGGCGCTTTGGGACGGCACGGCGCCTTTTCCGGCGAGAGACGCATCGCCGAACGCGATCGCTTCAGATGGCCCCGCGTTCAGGGAGCAGACCACGCGAAGACCGCCTCTCAAGGCGCTCCTCACAAGGATGGGGCTGGGTTTCTCCCTCTCAGGCTGCGTCGGGCTCTGACGGGGGGCTTCTTCGCCAAGCCAACGACCTCGCTCGCCGAAAGCACCGCCCCGAGTGGAACGATGCGCCCGGCGGGAGGACAAGCCGGGCGCGCGGCGCGCCTGCGACGGCGCGCCGGATCGGGCATCACGACAGGTGATGCACCTCCTGCAGGCCGTAGACGGGGGTCTCGATGCCCTCCATCCGCGCCTTCAGCTGCAGCGCCAGATACAGCGAGTAGTGCCGTGACTGGTGCAGATTGCCGCCGTGGAACCAGAGGTTCTCCTGCTGGGTCGGCTTCCACATGTTGCGCTGCTCACCCTCCCACGGCCCGGGATCCTTGGTGGTGTCCGAGCCGAGGCCCCAGACCTTGCCGACCTTGTCGGCCACCTCCTGGCTGATCAGATCGGCGGCCCAGCCGTTCATG
This sequence comes from Salipiger sp., assembly GCF_059781815.1. Lineage (NCBI taxonomy): Bacteria > Pseudomonadati > Pseudomonadota > Alphaproteobacteria > Rhodobacterales > Roseobacteraceae > Salipiger > Salipiger sp. The sequence continues at coordinate 11,895 of NZ_JBYNAH010000126.1, forward strand.
CTGCCATAGCCCGTGGCCATCACCACGAGATCGGCATCGAGATGCGTGCCGTCGGCCAGCACCACCCCGGTCTCGTCGAAGCGCTCGACCTGCCCTTTCACCAGCTTCACCTCGCCGTCGATGATGAGCTGGCTGGCGCCCACGTCGATGTAATAGCCCGAGCCGCGGCGGAGGTATTTCATGAACAGGCCCGAGCCGTCATCGCCCCAGTCGAGATCGAACCCGGCCTTCTCCAGCCCGGCATAGAACTCGGCGTCGCGCTCCTTCATCTGGTCGTAGAGCGGGATCTGGAACTCGTGCATGATCCGGTAGGGCAGCGAAGCAAAGATCATGTCGGCCTTCTCGGTCGTCATGCCGCTGGCCACTGCCTCTTCGGAGTAGAGCGCGCCGAGGCCGATCTCCATCAGCGTGTCCGAGCGCACGATATGGGTCGAGCTGCGCTGCACCATGGTCACGTCGGCATCGGCCTCCCAGAGCGCGGCGCAGATGTCATGGGCCGAGTTGTTGGAGCCGACGACCACCACCTTCTTGCCGGTCCAGGCATCCGGCCCCTCGTGCTGCGAGGAATGCTGGATCGTGCCCTTGAAGCTTTCCATGCCCGGGAAGAACGGGATGTTGGCCTTGCCCGACATGCCGGTGGCGAGGACCAGCTGGGTCGGGCGCAGCGTCACCTCCTCGCCGTCGCGGTTGACGGTGACCTCCCAGGTGCCGCTGGCCTCGTCATAGGCCGCCTTCTGCACCTCGGACCGGGTCCAGTAGTTGATCTCCATGACCTTGGTGTACATCTCGAGCCAGTCGCCCACCTTGTCCTTGGGCGTGAAGACCGGCCAATTGTCGGGAAACTTGATATACGGCAGGTGGTCGTACCAGACCGGATCGTGCAGGCAGAGCGACTTGTAGCGCGAGCGCCACTGGTCGCCGGGGCGGTCATGCTTGTCGAGCACGATGGTCGGCACGCCAAGCTGGCGCAGCCGCGCGCCAAGCGCGATGCCGCCCTGCCCGCCGCCGATGATGACGGTGTAGGGCTGGTCGGTGTAGCCGAGCTCCGCCGCCTCCGCCTCGCGCTTTTCCTTCCACGACTTGCGGTTTTTCGCGGCACCGTGCTCGGCGCCCATCGGGCGGCGCTTGCCGCGGTTCTCCTCGAAGCCCTTCAGCTCCTGCAGCGCGGTCAGCAGCGTCCAGATGCGACCGTCCTTCAGGCGCATCAATCCCCAGCCCCGGCCGACGGCGGTCTCGAAGGTGATCCAGGCGGTGATGACGCCGCCATCCTCGCCGGGGAGCTCGCCCTCCTGAATGGCAAAGCCGCGCGGTTTGGTGTGCCTGAGCTGGGCCGCGAGCATGTCCTGCACGCCGGCAGGCCCCTCCACGGTCTTGAGGTTCCATGTGACGGCGATCAGGTCGCGCCAGTAGCTGTCGGTGGCGAAAAGGGCGCTGGCCGCCTGCGCATCGCCCGCCTCAAGGGCGGCGTTCAGGCTGTCGAGCGTGTCCTGCACCTCGGCGGTGACGGTCGAGTCGAGCATTGCGTATCCTCCTCATAGGCAATGTGATGAAGAGAGTTTGGCGAGCCCGACCGCCCTCAGACCACAGGAATCCGGCGATTTTGGCTGTCTCTCAGGTTGCGGCATCGCAGCATGTTGCAAACGCAACGGCGTGCAACGGGTCAGCCCGGCGCGCGCAACCCTTCCTTGCGGATGCGACGCAGAACCGTCGAGCGGTTCACGCCCAGCCTGCGGGCGGCGCGGGCCATGTTCCAGTTGCAGGCGTCGAGCACCGCCTCGAGGCTTTGCTCTTCCGCGCAAGGCCGGGGCGGTTCCGGCAGATCCGGCAGGTCGATCACGTCACCTTCGGACAAGGCACAGGCGACGTCGAGAACGTTGCCCAGCTCGCGCAGGTTGCCGGGCCAGTCGCGGGCCATCAGCTCGGCGCGGGCCGAGGGCGTGAGCCGCGTCTCGCCGCCGGAGCGCCGCCGCAGCAACCGCTCGATCAGCCAGCCAAGATCCTGCCTCTCGCGCAGGGGCGGCAGCTCGAACACGGCACCGGCGAGCCGGTGGTAGAGCGCGCAAGGCAGGGTCTCGTGCGACAGCAGCGCATTGGGCTGCAGGCCGCTCGTGGCGATCGGGCGCAGCTCGGGATGCGCATCGAGAAGCCCGGGCAGCGCCCGGGCGGCGGTCTCGGACAGATCCTCGATGCGACGGAGCAGCAGCGTGGCTGGCCCCGGCTGCGCCCCGATCACCGCGGCCAGTTCGGCCGCCTCCACCCCCGCGCAGTCCACGGTGACGAACCCGCCGCGGCGCGAGGCCATGTGTAGCGTTCGGGCGAGCTTCGTCTTGCCGCTGCCGCTCTCGCCGCAGATCACCAGCGGGACATGCGTCGGGGCCAGCCGCTCCGCCTGCGACAAGAGCCGCGCCATCGCCGGATCGTGCCCTGCCAGCCCGGTCAGGACGCCGCCGGCGCGCATGTTCTTCGAGGACCGCTCCCCCACTGGCCTGCGCGGAGCCTGCGGTGCGATCGCGTGGCCGAAGA
>NZ_JBYNAH010000127.1:0-14384 GCF_059781815.1 Salipiger sp.
CGCAGAGCTCGGCCAGCAGCGCCTCGGGCAGCGCGCGGCCCACCGGCTCGACCAGCACCCGGATTGTGCCGCCGCAGGCCAGCCCCACGGCAAAGGCATCGCCATCGGAGACGCCGAATTCCAGCTCGCGCGCCGCGCCCTCCTCGAGCGCCTCAAGCGCCTCGACGATCACCGCGCCCTCGACGCAGCCGCCCGAGACCGAGCCCTCGATCTCGCCCGCCCCCGAGATCGCCAGCTGCGCGCCGACGCGCCGCGGCGCCGAGCCCCAGGTCTCGATCACCGTGGCGAGCACGGCGCCCCTGCCCTCGCGGTGCCAGGCCAGCGCGGTTTCCGGAATGCTGTCGGTCTGGGTCATCGGTTTGTCTCCCCCGTTTGCAGTCTGGCACGGGGCGGCGCGCGCCGCCCTCCTCCAAAGGTCTGATGCCGCCTCTCAGCCCTGCTGATGCACCGCCGAGACCTCGACGCGGATGATGCGGGCGATCTGGGCGCAATCCTCAAGGCTGAAGGTCAGCGGCAGGCGCATGTCGAGCAGCCCCGCCAGCACCCGGTCGGTGCGCGGCATGGGCGCGCTTTCGGCGTAGCGCCAGCTGTCGTAGCGCGAGGTGAAGGCCACCGGCTCGGCGCCGCCGAACCACTTGAGCTCGACCCCGCGCGCGGCGCAGCGGCGCAGCACCTCCTGCACCGCCTCCGCCGCCCAGTCGAGCAGCAGCATCTGGATCGAGGAGCCGACATAGCGCTCGGGCTCGGGGCGGTCGATCAGGGTCAGCCCCGGCAGCTCGCGCAAGCCGTCCTCGACCGTGCGGTAGCGCGCGTTCCAGCGCGCCACCTGCGCTTCCAGATCGCGCAGCTGCGGGCGCAGGATGGCGGCGCGCAGGTTGTCCATGCGGCCCGAGACGTTGGGCGTGTGGTATTTCACCCGCTCGAAGACCTCCGGGTCCGGGGCTGCGAGGTGGCGCTCGTAGAGCATGTAGGAGCCCGAGAGGATCACCGCGCGGGCGGCGATCTCTTCATCTTCGGTGACGAGGAAGCCGCCCTCGCCGGAATTCACATGCTTGTAGGTCTGGGTCGAGTAGCAGCCCACCGCGCCGTGGCGGCCAGAGGGCACGCCGTTCCACGCCGCCCCCATGGTGTGGGCGCAATCCTCGATCACCGTCACGCCGGCCGCATCGCAAAGCGCCATCAGGCGGTCCATGTCGCAGAGGTGCCCGCGCATGTGGCTGAGCATCAGAACGCGGGCCTGCCCGAGCTTGGCGGCGAGATCGTCGAGATCGATGACCAGATCCTCGGTGACGCCGACAAAGACCGGTGTCGCGCCGACCGAGGCGATGGCGCCGGGGACCGGCGCGAGGGTGAAGGCATTGGTCAGAACGCTGTCGCCGGGCTGGACGCCCACAGCGCGCAGCGCGCAGCCGAGCGCGTAGCCGCCGGAGGCCACGGCGAGCGCGTAGCGGGCGCCGGTGAGCTGCGCCACCTCCTGCTCGAGCAAAGCGGTTTCCGAGAGCTCGCCGGGCGCGGTGTTGTAGCGGTGCAGGCGGCCGTGGCGGAGCACCGCGAGCGCGGCCTCGATGCCATCCTCGGGGATCGGCTCCTGCTGGGTGAAACTTCCGGTAAAGCGCTCTGTCATGCGCCTTTTCTGCGCCCCGCCGGGCGCCACGTCAATCACCCCGCGGCTCAAGATTTTTCGGGCGAAACATCTTCCACCCCAAGGCCGCGCCGGTCGGGGGCGCAAAGCAGCGCGTAGAGCGCATCGAGGGCGGCGCGCACCGGCGGGTCGTGGCGGGCCTCGTGATGCGAGACCAGCCATTCATCGTGGCTCAGCGCCGCGATCGGATCGGAAACCCGCACCAGCCCCGGCTCCACGTCGCCGGCAAAGCACGGCATCACCACCCGCGCCACGCCGCCGAGCGCCAGGTCGAGCGCGAGGCGCGCGTCCGAGGCGTGGGTGGTGATCTCGTCGGGGCGGGTCTCGCGCAGCCAGCGCTCCGAGGGCGTGGTCGCGGCGCCCGGCGGCAAGGTGACATAGCCCTGCACCTGCGCGTCGCGCGCATAGACCGCGTAGTCGAGCCGCACGGTGCGGCGCCCGGCCAGCCAGGGCTGCTCGGGGCGGCGATTGCGGATGCCGATATCGGCGGCGCGGCGGGCAATGTCGAGATCGGCGTTGGAGGCGGCGAACTCCGGCACCCATGGCGCGCCGGGTGCCCAGACCCGGGCCAGCCCCCGCCCGAGATAGCGCGAGGTCCAGAGCCCGGCGGTGATCCGCACCCGCACCGCGCCATCGCGCGCCTGCCAGCGCGCCAGCCGTGCCGCCTGCCCACGCAGCCCGCGCATCTCATCGGCCAGCTGGCGCCCCTCGGCGGTCAGCCCGTAGCGCTGCGCGCCGCGCAAGAACAGGCGCAGCCCCATCTGGCGCTCGAACTCCGCCATCCGGCGGCTCAGCGTCGGCTGGCTCGCCCCGGTGATCGCGGCGGCGCCGGCCAGCGTCCCGGCCTCGGCGATGGCGAGGAACAGCATCACGTCATCGAGGCTGGGCGCGTCTTTCATTTCTGAAACTCACCTTCGGGACATCGCGGCTGAACGGGGCTCCCGTCACCCGGTATCGTTGGGAGCAGGACAGGCACGTCTTTCATTATCAGAAGGAGAGCCGCAATGCAGGTTCTATTGCTCCCGCTGCGCCAGAGCGCAGACAGGCCGAGCGCCTACGCGCTCGAAAAGCAGGCAGCGCTGGCCGAACTGGCGGCGCTGAAACGCGCGAGACGCCGTGTGAAAGCGCTGATACTCCTGAAAACGCTGCGCCGCCTTGCCACGCCCCCGCAGCTGTCACGGCGCGTCGGAAAGCTCAGCCGATAAGCCGCGAGACCTCGCCCGCCAGCTCGTCGAAATGGCCGATAAGGCCCTCCGGGGCAAGATCGCGCACCAACTCGCCATCGGGGCCGAAGGTCACGAGAATGCAGGGCACCCCCGCCGCGGCGGCGGTCTTGCGGTCGGTCTCGGTGTCGCCGATCAGGCAGCTCCGATCCACATCGCCGCCGAGCCGCGCCACGACCTCGGTGTAGGGCCGCGGGTCGGGCTTGCGCACCGGCAGCGTGTCGGCGCCGATCAGCGCTCCGAACATGTCACGCACCCCCAGCCGCTGCAGCAGCGTCTCGGCCAGCCCCTCGGGCTTGTTGGTGCAGATCCCCACCCGCCAGCCATCGGTGCGCAGCCCCTCGACCGCCTCGACCGCGCCCGGGTAGAGCTGCGTGTGAATGTCGATCGCCGCGCCATAGGCGGCAAGCAGCTGCGGGTACCAGCGCTCCACCACCTCCGCCTCGTAGGCGCCCGCCCGCTCAAGCCCCAGCTTCAGCATCGCCCGCGCACCGCGAAACGCGGTATGCGCATCACCCACCGGGTCGAGACGCGCGACCGAGCCCGCATCGAAACCCATCTCGGAGAAACACCAGTTGGCGGCGGCGATCAGGTCGCCGCTTGTGTCGGCCAGCGTGCCGTCGAGATCGAAGATGACCGTGCGCATGGGAACCCCTCCGGTTGTCACATCACGACATTCATCGTGATGGATGCGATCTTGCTCCTGCCCCATGAGCCGATAGAACGGGAGACAACAGAACACAAACGGGAAACCGGCATGAGCATCGCCCTGATCATCCTTGCTGCGGGCAAGGGCACCCGCATGGAGTCCGACCTGCCCAAGGTGCTGCACCGCATCGCCCACGCGCCGATGCTGTGGCACGCCATGCGCGCCGGACAGAGCCTCGAGCCCGAGCGCAGCATCGTCGTGGCCGGCCACGAGGCCGAGCAGGTGGCCGCCTCGGCGCAGGAATTCGACCCCGAGGCGCGGGTGGTGATCCAGTCCGAGCAGCTCGGCACCGCCCACGCGGTGCGGCAGGCCGGACCGGAGCTCGAGGGCTTCGACGGCGACGCCATCGTGCTCTACGGCGACACCCCCTTCATCAGCCAGGAGACCCTCGAGGAGATGGCCCGCGCCCGCGCCGAGCACGACGTGGTGGTGCTGGGCTTCGAGGCCGCCGATCCGGGCCGCTACGGCCGGCTGGTGACCGAGGGCGACGCCCTGATCCGGATCGTCGAGTTCAAGGACGCGACAGATGAAGAGCGCGCCATAAGCCTCTGCAATTCCGGCGTTGTTGCCGCCGATGCTACGGTGCTGCAAAGCCTGCTTGCGGAGGTGAAGAACGACAACGCCGCCGGCGAGTACTACCTCCCCGACATCGTCGAGATCGCCCGCGCCCGCGGCCTTTCCGCCGGCGTCGTGCATTGCGCCGAGGCCGAGACGCTGGGAGTGAACTCCCGCGCCGAGCTCGCCGGTGCCGAGGTGGCCTTCCAGCAGGCGATCCGCGCCCGGCTGATGGCCGACGGCGTCACCCTCCAGGCCCCCGAGACCTGCTGGTTCGCCTGGGACACGGTGATCGGCCGCGATGCCGAGATCGAGCCCAACGTGATCTTCGGCCCCGGCGTCACCATCGAGAGCGGCGCCCGCATCCGCGCCTTCAGCCATCTCGAGGGCTGCCACGTCAGCCGTGGCGCCATCGTCGGCCCCTTCGCACGGCTGCGCCCCGGCGCCGAGCTGGCCGAGCACACCCATGTGGGCAATTTCGTCGAGATCAAGAACGCCTATCTCGGTGAGGGCGCCAAGGCCAACCACCTGACCTATCTTGGCGATGCCGATATCGGCGAGGGCAGCAATATCGGCGCCGGCACTATCACCTGCAATTATGACGGCGTGTTCAAGCACCGCACCACCATCGGGCGCAACGCCTTCATCGGCTCCGACACCATGCTGGTCGCGCCCGTCACCATCGGCGATGGCGCGATGACCGGCTCGGGCTCGGTCATCACCGACGATGTCGCCCCCGGCGCGCTGGCGCTGGGGCGGGCCAAGCAGGTCGAGAAACCGGGCTTCGCAACCCGGCTCTTCGACATGCTGAAGGCCAAGAAAGCAAAACAGAACAAGGGGTAACGGGCATGTGTGGAATCGTCGGAGTGCTGGGCACGCACGAGGTCTCTCCGATCCTCGTAGAAGCCCTGAGGCGGCTCGAATATCGCGGCTATGACAGCGCTGGCATCGCCACCGTCAACGAGGGCAAGCTCGACCGCCGCCGCGCGGTGGGCAAGCTGGTCAATCTCAGCGACCGGCTGGTGCACGAGCCGCTGCCCGGCAAGGCCGGCATCGGCCACACCCGCTGGGCGACCCATGGCGAGCCCAACGAGAAGAACGCCCACCCGCACAAATCCGGCCCCGTCGCGGTCGTGCATAACGGCATCATCGAGAATTTCCGCGAGCTGCGCGCCGCGCTGGCTGCCGAGGGCCGCCATCCCGAGACCGACACCGACACCGAAACCGTGTCGATGCTGGTCTGCCACTATCTCGAGCAGGGCAAGACCCCGGTCGAGGCCGCCCGCGCCACGCTGGGCCGGCTCGAGGGCGCGTTTGCGCTGGCCTTCCTGTTCGACGGCGAGGAAGACCTGATGATCGCCGCCCGCAAGGGCTCCCCATTGGCCATCGGCCATGGCGAGGGCGAGATGTTCATCGGCTCGGATGCCATCGCGCTTGCGCCGATGACCGACACAATCACCTATCTCGAGGAAGGCGACTGGGCGGTGATCACCCGCGAGGGCGCCGAGATCCGCGACATGGACAACCGTCTCGTGAACCGCGAGGCGCGCAAGATCCGCATGGATGCCGCCCGCGTCGACAAGGCCGGCTACAAGCACTTCATGGCCAAGGAGATCGCCGAGCAGCCGACGGTTCTGGCCGACGCGCTGACCGCCTATCTCGATGGCGACGAGATCGACATCCCCGGCGCGACGCTGGATTTCGCCAAGATCGACCGGCTGGTCATGGTCGCCTGCGGCACCGCCTACTACGCCTGCCTGACGGCGAAATACTGGTTCGAAAAGCTCGCCCGCCTGCCCGTCGAGGTCGATGTCGCCTCCGAGTTCCGCTATCGCGAGCCGCCGGTTGTCCCCGGCACGGTGGCGCTTTTCGTCAGCCAGTCGGGCGAGACCGCCGACACGCTGGCGGCGCTGCGCTACTGCAAGGAGAAGGCCGACCGGATCGTTTCCGTGGTCAATGTCGAGACCAGCTCGATCGCCCGCGAGAGCGATCTGGCGCTGCCGATCCATGCCGGGGTCGAGATCGGCGTGGCCTCGACCAAGGCCTTCACCTGCCAGCTCAACGTGCTGCTCCTGCTGGCCATCAAGGCGGCCTGCGAGCGCGGCCATATGAGCGCCGAGGACAAGACCCAGCTGCTGGCGCAGCTGCGCGCGCTGCCGGGGCTGTTCAACGCCGCGCTCGACCGTGACGATACCATGGAAGCCGCGGCCCAGAAGATCGCCGAGGCCCGCGACGTGCTCTTCCTCGGCCGTGGCCTGATGTACCCGATCGCCTACGAGGGCGCACTGAAGCTCAAGGAAATCAGCTACATCCACGCCGAAGCTTACGCGTCGGGCGAGCTCAAGCACGGCCCCATCGCGCTGATCGACAAGACCGTGCCGGTGATCGTCATGGCGCCGCATGACGATCTCTTCGACAAGACCGTGTCGAACATGCAGGAGGTCATGGCGCGGGGTGGCAAGATCTGCCTCGTCACCGATGCGCGCGGCGCGGCGGAGGCCGGTGAGGGTGTGTGGCAGGTCATCACCCTGCCGGCGGTCGACGACCGCCTCGCGCCGCTGCTCTACGCCCTGCCGGCGCAGCTGCTGGCCTATCACGCGGCGGTCGCCAAGGGCACCGACGTGGACCAGCCGCGCAACCTCGCGAAATCGGTGACGGTGGAGTAAGCGCCGCACCCTGCCGGTTTCGCTGGCACCCCGCTGCCGGAGGCGTACGCTGCGCCCCGGCAGACCGGAGGGCTCTCTCATGGCAAAACGATTCGAGGCGCTCGGCGCCGACCACATCGCCTTCATCGAGGCGCAGCACATGTTCTTCACCGGATCGGCGGCGGCCACCGGGCGGGTCAACATCAGCCCCAAGGGGATGGACACGCTGCGGGTGCTGGGGCCGGACCGCATCGCCTTCCTGAACCTCACCGGGTCGGGCAACGAGACCGCGGGCCACCTGCTCGACACGCCCCGCCTGACGCTGATGTGGTGCGGCTTTGAGAAGCGCCCGCTGATCCTGCGCACTTACGGCAGCGCGCGGATGATCCAGCACAGCGATCCCGATTGGAGCGCCATGCTCGAGCTCTTCCCCGAGCTCCCCGGCGCGCGGCAGATCTGCGACGTGAGGATCGACATGGTGCAAAGCTCCTGCGGCTACGCGGTGCCGTTCATGGATTATGCCGGCGAGCGCGACACGCTCCGCCACTGGGCCGAGGACAAGGGCTATGACGGGCTGCGCGCCTACTGGGCCGAGAAGAACGCCGAGACCCTCGACGGTCGCCCCACCGGAATAGAGGCCGACGCCACATGACGCTTGAGGACGCCCTCGCCGAGATCGAGAGCCATGCAGAGGCGGGCCGCGCCGAGGGCATGCGCGCCTATCACAAGATCGACCGCCCATATCTGGGCGTGCCCAACCCGGCGCTCAACGAGATCACCCGCGGCTGGCGCCAGACCCTGCCGGTCGAGGCGCGCGTGGCGCTGGCGCGCATCCGCCCCGATGACGCGGCGTGGCGGCTGATCTGCGACTGGGTGCCCCAGTTCGACAGCTGGGCCATCGCCGATCACGCCTGCATGGCCGGGCAACGCCGCCTCACCGCCGATCCATCGCGCATCGAGACCGTGGAGCGCTGGACCGAAAGCCCGCATATGTGGACCCGCCGTGCGGCGCTGGTCATCACCCTGCCCTGGGCCAAGATGAACTTTCCCTCCGAGGCGGATCTGGCGATCCGTGACCGGGTGCTGGGCTGGGCCGCGAATTATGCCGGCGACCGCGACTGGTTCATCCAGAAGGCGGTGGGCTGGTGGATCCGCGATCTCTCGAAGCACGATGTCCCCCGCGCCAAGGCCTTCCTCGAGGCCCATGGCGACAGGCTCAAGACCTTTGCCCGGCGCGAGGCGGAGAAATACCTCTGAGGCTCAGAGCCTGCGCCGTAAATGAGCCACCCCCACGCGGACCTCATCTCGAATCGGCCCCTCACGCGGCGCATCGCGCAGGGTGGTGAGCAGCTCCGGCCCCGGCCGCCCCTTGCGCGACCATGTGAGCCCGGCGAGCAGCTCTTGCGCCTCCGGCGTAAGCTCATCGGGCAACTCCTGCCCCGAGAGCGTCGCCCAGACCCCGGCCCAGCAGCGCGCCACGCTCCACGGGTTGTAGCCTCCACCGCCCGAGGTGATGAGCTTCGGCGCCAGCTCGTAAAGCGCCCGCACGGCGCGGACATGGCTATTGTTCGACAGCTCCAGCCGCGACAACGGGTCTTCGGTCAGCGCATCCGCGCCGCATTGCAGGAACACCGCGTCGGGCCGGAAGCTCTCGACCGCCGGCAGGATCATCTCGTCCAGAACATAGACAAACTCGGTGTCGTTGAAGCCGCGCGGCACCGGCAGGTTGAAGGCCGCGCCGCCGGCCTCGTCGGCCAGCGCCCCGGTGAAGGGCCAGCGCCGGTCCTCGTGCACCGAGATCACCCGCACGTTCTCGGTGCCGTGGAAGGCGAACTCCACCCCGTCGCCGTGATGGGCGTCGATATCGACATAGACCACCCGACGCGCTCCCAGCCGCTGCAGGTGCAGGATGGTCAGCACCGGCTCGTTGAGAAAGCAGAACCCCGCCGCCTGCCCGGCCAGCGCGTGATGGGTGCCGCCGCCGGCATTGTGCACCGCCCGCACCGCGCCCGACATCACCATCTCCGCCGCCAGAAGCCCGCCGCCCACCGCCGTGGCGGGGCGGCGGTACATCTCGGGAAAGACCGGGTTCGACAGCGTGCCGAGCCCATAGCGCGCGCGGGTCTCGTCGCTCACCGCGCCGGCCTCCTCCGCCGTCTGCAGCGCAGCGATGTAATCGGGCGTGTGGAAGGCCGTCAGCGCCTCTGGCTTGGCCCGCGGGCTGGTGCGGTAGAGCGCGCGCGGCAACAGGCCCAGAGAGGCCGCCAGATCGGTGGCGGCGGGCACCCGCTCGATGGAGAGCGGGTGACGGGTGCCGTATTTCGAACCACGGTAGATCTCGGAGCCGATGAAGAGCGCGCGCTGCATGGGCCGAGATCTAGGACGGATCGACGCCGGCGAAAAGCGCAAGCCCCGCCTCGCGTTGCAACTTCCTCGCGATCGGGGTTAGGTCGCGCCATGCTTGGCACCACCCTTACCCTCCGCATGATCGCTCTCACCGCCGCGCTGCTGGCGCTCGGCGGGCTTGGCGGCCTGCTGGCGCAAATACTGCGCCTGCCGATGCCCTTCATGCTGGGCAGCCTTGCCAGCGCGGCGCTGGCGGTGGCGCTGTTCCAGGACGGGCTCCTGCGCGACTACCGCTTCCCGATGCGCTTTCGCACCGGTTTCATCGGGCTGATCGGGGTGATGATCGGCACGCAGGTGCAGCCCGACCTGCTGCGCGAGGCCGGCGACCTGATCCTGACGCTCTCAGCGCTGGCGGTCTTCGTGGTGCTGGCGCATTTCGGCAATTACCTGATCTTCCGCCGGCTCGGCGGCTACACCAAGGCCACCGCCTATTTCGCCGGCATGCCCGGCGGGCTGATGGAGAGCCTGGTGATGGGCGAGCGCTCGGGCGCCGAGCTGCCGGTGCTCACCGCTCAGCAATTCCTGCGCATCATCATCGTCATCACCTGCGTGCCGCTGGCGCTGTCGCTCTGGCTCGGCCACCCGGTGGGCAGCGCCGCGGGCCTCACCCCGAGCGCCCCCGAGCCGGTCACGCCGCTGGCGCTGCTGTTCATCGTGATCGCCGCCGCCGCCGGGCTCGGCATCGCGCGCGTCATCCGCCTGCCCGCCGGCCAGATCACCGGGCCGATGCTGCTCACCGGCGCGGTGACGCTCACCGGCGCGGTCGATCTGCACCTGCCGTTCTGGCTGATCGCGGTGGCGCAGGTGGTGGTGGGCTGCTCGCTGGGGCTGCGGTTCTCCGGCATGACCGGCGCCATGCTGCGGCGCTGCGCCGGGCTGAGCGTGATCTCGGTGCTGTGGATGCTGATCCTCGGCGCGGGCTTCGCCGCCGGGCTCAGCCTCGCCACCGGCCTGCCTTTCCTGCAGCTCATGGTTTCCTACGCGCCCGGCGGGGTCACCGAGATGTCGGTGATCGCGCTGAGCCTCGCCGCCAACCCGGCGCTGGTCAGCCTGCACCACGTGGTGCGGATCCTGTTCACCGTGCTGTTCATGAGCCTCGCCGAGCGCCGCTTCGACCTGAGCAAGGACTGAGTCCCGAGCCCGCGCCCCGAGGCGCGCGGATCAGCCCGCGGCCTCGGCCTTTTCCTCGAGCATGAGCCATTCCTCTTCCGCCGCCGAGAGCTTGTCCTGCCGCTCGGTCAGCGCCTCGGTGGCCTTGCGGAACTTCACCGGCTCGCGGGTGAAGAGCTCAGGATCGGCGAGCAGCTGCTCGAGCTTGCCGATCTCGGCCTCGAGCCGCGCGATCACACCCGGCAGCTCTTCGAGCCGGTGCTTCTCGGTGAAGCTCAGCCCCGCCTGCTGCGGCTTGGGCTTCGGCGCCTCGCGCGCCTCCCTCGCGGGCTTCGCGGCCTTCTCGGCGGGCGCGGGGGCCGTCTCGGCGCGCTGCGCGCGGTAATCGCTCCAGCCGCCGGCATAGACGACGGCCTGCCCGCCGCCCTCCATCGCCACGGTGGTGGTGGCGATGCGGTCGAGGAAATCGCGGTCGTGGCTGACGATCAGCACGGTGCCGTCATACTCGCCCAAGAGATCCTGCAGCAGGTCCAGCGTCTCGACATCGAGATCGTTGGTCGGCTCGTCCATCACCAGCAGGTTCGATTCCTTCGCCATCAGCTTGGCGAGCAGCAGCCGCGCCTTCTCGCCGCCCGAGAGCGAGCCGACCTTGGCCCGCGCTTGGCGCTCGTCGAAGAGGAACTCCTTGAGATAGCCCACCACGTGCTTGGGCTGGCCGCGCACCAGCACCTGGTCGGCCTTGCCCGAGACCCGCATCTCCTTGTCGCCGGTCAGGCTCTCCCAGAGGCTCATCTCGGGATCGAGCTGCGAGCGGGTCTGGTCGAAAAGCGCGATCTCGAGATTGGTGCCGAGCTTGACGCGACCCGCATCGGGCTCGATCTCGCCAGTCAGCATGCGGATCAGCGTGGTCTTGCCGGTGCCGTTGGGCCCGACGAAGGCGACCCGGTCGCCGCGCTGCACGGTGAGCGAAAAATTCTTCACGATGGTCTTGTCGCCGAAGGTCTTGCTGAGCCCGTCGGCCTCGATCACCTTCTTGCCCGAGACCGGCGCCGAGGCCAGCTCCATCGCGGCGGTGCCTTGACGGCGGATCATGCTGGAGCGCTCCTGGCGCAACGCCTTGAGCGCCCGCACCCGGCCTTGGTTGCGGGTGCGCCGGGCCGAGATGCCCTCGACCGCCCACTTGGCCTCGGCCTTGATCTTGCGGTCGAGCTTGTGACGGGCCTCGTCCTCCTCGGCCCAGATCTTGTCGCGCCAGTCCTCGAAGGCCTTGAAGCCCTGCTCCTGCCGCCGCACCGCGCCGCGGTCGATCCACAGGGTGGCGCGGGTCAGCTCCTCGAGGAAGCGGCGGTCGTGGCTGATCAGGACAAAGGCCTTGCGGGTGCGCTTGAGCTCCGACTCGAGCCACTGGATGGCGGCGATGTCGAGGTGGTTGGTCGGCTCGTCCAGCAGCATCACGTCGGGATCCTGCGCCATCAGCCGCGCCAGCGCGGCGCGCCGCCGCTCGCCGCCCGAGGCGGTGGCCACCGGGCGCTCGGGGTCGAAGCCGAGCCCCTCGCCCGCGGCCTCCACAAGATACATCTCCGCCGGGCCGAGCCCCTGCGCGGCGTAGTCGCCTAGGGTCTCGAAGCCGGAAAGATCCGGCTCCTGCTCCATGTAGCCCACCGAGCTGCCGGCGGGCACCACGCGGGCGCCTGTGTCGGGCTCGACGAGGCCCGCCATGACTTTCATGAGCGTGGACTTGCCCGAGCCGTTGCGGCCCACGAGCGCGACCCGGTCGCCGGGCTGCACGATGAGCGAGAGATTTGCGAAGACGGGCTCGCCCCCGAAGGTCAGCGAGATGTCGGAGAGCTGGAGAAGCGGTGCCTGTGCCATGGCCCCCGCGCTATTTTGCGCCGCGTGCCGCGTCAAGGGGGCATGCGCCCGCGCTTGCCACGACCGCGGCGCCCGTGGCGGAGGCGGAAGGGGGCGCTGCCCCCTCTTGGCCCTCGGCCAATTCACCCCCGAGGTATTTTTGAACCAAAGAAGCCATGAGCGCAGCGCCCCTGTCTTCTCTTCGTCAAAAATACTCCCGCCGGAGGCAGGCCGGACCGCGCCGCGAGCGCTGTGTCCCAAGGTCCGTGCCGCGTTTCACACCCGGCTGATGCGACCTCCGCTGACCGGGGCCGCAACGGCGGTGGTGCCCGGCGCCGAGGTCGGCAGACCGCGCGCCACGCGCACCGCGAGATAGGCGAAGGCCTGTGCTTCCAGCATGTCGCCGTCCAGCCCCACCGCCTCGACCGGCTCGACCGGGCAGTCGATCCCCGCCGCCAGCATCTTCATCATCACCGGGTTGTGGCGCCCGCCCCCCGTCACCAGGAGCCGCTCCGGCGCGCGCGGGCAGTGCTCGAGCCCAAGCATCACCGCGGTCGCCGCCATTGCCGTCATCGTCGCGGCCGCATCCGCATCGCCAAGCTCTCGCACGAGATCGAGCATCAGTGAGAAATCGTCGCGGTCCAGAGACTTGGGCGGCATCTTGCGGAAATAGGCCTCGTCAAGGAAGAGCTCGAGTGCGCCGTCCACCACCTCGCCCTGCGCCGCCAGCCCGCCGTCGCGGTCGCAGTCCCAGCCAAGGCGCTCGGCCACCAGATCGTTGAGCGGCGCATTGGCCGGCCCGGTATCGAACGCCAGCAGCGCCCCCGGCATCTCGGGCCCAGAACGGGTGGGATCGACCCATGTCAGGTTGCCGACGCCGCCGAGATTGAGAAAGGCCACCGGCGCGGTCGCGCCGATCCGCTGCGCGCAGGCGAAGTGGAAGAACGGCGCCAGCGGCGCGCCCTCGCCGCCAAGCGCCACGTCCGCCGAGCGGAAATCCCACACCACGTCGCGCCCCAGCGCCTCGGCCAACGCATCGCCATCGCCGAGCTGGTGCGTCCCCCGCCCGCGCGGCTCATGTGCCAGCGTCTGGCCGTGAAACCCCACCAGTTCCGCCTGCGGAAACTCCGCCAGCAGCTCGGCATGGGCGCGCTGCACCACCTCGCCCGCCGCCGCCAGATCCTCGCCCGGCCAGCGCCCCAACGCGGCGCGCAGCACGGCGCGCTCTTCGGCTGAATACGCGCGGTAGCCGGTCTTTCCGAAGGACAGGATCTGCCGTCCGTCCGTCTGCACCAGGGCCGCGTCGACCCCGTCGAGCGATGTCCCCGACATCGCCCCAAGCGCCCAGACCGGCGCCGCCTTCAACTTGTCCTTCAACTCTGCTCGCCCCGCCCTTATAGGAACACGCGGACTATAAGAGGGAAGCCCCATGACCTACCATCCCAAATCGGACTTCATGCGCGTCATGATCGAGCGCGGCTTTCTTGCCGACTGCACCGATTACCAGGGCCTCGACGAGGCGCTGACCAAGGGCGTGGTGCCGGGCTATATCGGCTTCGACGCGACCGCGAAGTCGCTGCATGTGGGCTCGCTGATCCAGATCATGATGCTGCGCTGGCTGCAGAAGACCGGCCACCAGCCGATCACCCTGATGGGCGGCGGCACCACCAAGGTGGGCGACCCCTCTTTCCGCGCCGACGAGCGCCCGCTTCTGACGCCCGAGCAGATCGACGACAACATCGCCGGCATCAAGCAGGTCTTCGCGAAATACCTCGATTACGACCGCGCCGAGGCCCCTGCCCTGATGCTCAACAACGCCGAGTGGCTCGACGGGCTTAACTACCTCGAGTTCCTGCGCGACATCGGCCGGCATTTCTCGGTCAACCGGATGCTGTCGTTTGAGTCTGTCAAATCCCGCCTCGACCGCGAGCAGTCGCTGAGCTTCCTCGAGTTCAACTACATGATCCTGCAGGCCTATGACTTCCTCGAGCTCAACCGGCGCTACGGCTGCCTGGTGCAGTTCGGCGGCAGCGACCAGTGGGGCAACATCGTCAACGGCATTGACCTGACGCGCCGGGTGATCGACAAGCAGATCTTCGGCCTGACCTCGCCGCTGCTGACCACCTCGGACGGCAAGAAGATGGGCAAGACCGCGGAAGGCGCGATCTGGCTCAACGCCGACATGCGCTCGCCCTACGAGTTCTGGCAGTTCTGGCGCAACACCACCGATGCCGATGTGGGCC
>NZ_JBYNAH010000128.1:0-14356 GCF_059781815.1 Salipiger sp.
TCAGCGCAACTGGGCAGTGGCCAACCGCTTTGTCGACAACACCTCGGTCAACCACATCACCACCGGGCGCAACAAGCGCTCGATCGCAGTCGATCTGAAGTCGCCCGAGGGCATCGCCACGGTGAAGCGCCTGATCGAGACCGCCGACGTGGTGATGGAGAACTTCCGCCCCGGCACGCTCGACAAGCTGGGCCTGTCGGAGGCCGAGATGCGCAAGGTGAACCCGCGCATCATCTACGCCACCACCACCGGCTACGGCGTCGACGGGCCCTATGCCAAGCGGCCGGGGCAGGACGTGCTGCTGCAGGCGATGACCGGGCTTGCCGCCCATACCGGCAGCATGGAGAGCGGCCCCGTCGCCGTGGGTTCGGTGCCGATCGACCACCACGCCGCAGCGCTCACGGTGGCCGGCATCATCGCGGCGCTTTTCGAGCGCGAGCGCACCGGCACAGCGCGGCGGGTCGACGTCAACATGCTGCAGGCCGCGATGGACCTGCAGGGCGAGTCGATCACCGCGTGGATGAACGGCGCCGACCGCGCCGGGCCGCGTGGGGAGGAGGGCATGGCCAACTGGTTCAGTCCGGCGCCCTACGGCATCTACGCCGCCAGGGATGGTCACGTGATGATCTCGATGTCGACGCCGCCGCAGCTCGCCGGCGCGCTGGAGCTGCCGGCGCTGGCCGAGCTCTCCGCCGAGGACGGCTTCTCCAAGCGTGGCGAGATCTCGCGGATGGTGGCCGAGGGCATGGCGCGGCTCAGCCTCGACGAGGCGGTTGCCAAGCTCACCGAGGCCGGCGTCTGGCACGAGGTCGTGCAGGATTACGACGGGCTCAAGAACAACCCGCAGGTGGATCACCTTGCGGCCTTCACCGAAACCCCGAGCGCCGGCGGCACGCCGTTGGTCATGCTCTCGCACCCGGTGCGCTACGACGGCGAGACCCCGCCGGTGCGCCTCGCCCCGCCCGCGCTTGGCGGGCAGAGCCGCGAAGTGCTGGCCGAGGCCGGCTTCGAGGCGGGCGAGATCGACCGGCTGATCGCCGCGGGCGTGATTGTGCAATCGGACAAGATGCGCGGCTGAGCCCGCGCCAAGAGACCAACAGGAGCAGACAGAATGGATTTCGCAATCTCCGACGAGATGAAGATGGTCACCGACGCGGTCGGCCGCTTCGTGCGCGAGAAGGTGCAACCGCTCGAGCAGGAAACCGAGGAGGCCGCCAAGATCCCGCCCGAGAAGCTGGCGGCGGTTCGCGCCGAGGCGCAGGAGCTGGGCTTCTACGCGATGAACATGTCGGAAGAGGTCGGCGGCGCGGGCCTCGGCGTGCTCGACATGTGCCTCGTCGAAGAGCAGCTCGGCCAGACCTCGGACGCGCTGATCCGGCGCATCTTCGGGCAGGTCTACCCGATGCTCGAGCAGTTCGAGGGCGAACTGCGCGACAAGTATCTCTACCCGACCGTCAAGGGCGACAAGATCTGCGCCATGGCGATCACCGAGCCGGGCGCCGGCTCCGACGCGGCGGCGATCAAGACCAACGCCTATCTCGATGGCGATGAGTGGGTGTTGAACGGCACCAAGCACTTCATCTCGGATGGCGACATTGCCGACTACGTCATCGTCATGGCGCTGACCGATCCCGAGAAGGGCGCCCGTGGCGGCATCAGCCTGCTGATCGTCGACAAGGGCACGCCGGGCTTCAGCGTGGCGCGCAACCAGGCGATGATGGGCCATCGCGGTTATGGCCATGCCGAGCTGAACTTCGACGATGTGCGCATCCCGAAGGGCAACGTGCTCGGCGAGGTCGGCAACGGCTTCAAGGTGATGATGGCCAATGTGGGCGGCATTCGCCTCGGCCATATCGGCGCCCGCGCCGTCGGCATGGCGAGCCGGGTGCTCGAGATGATGCACGAGCACGCCGCCACACGCAAGCAGTTCGGCCAGCCGATCGGCGATTTCCAGATGGTGCAGCAGATGATCGCCGACAGCGCGATGGAGATCTTTGCCACCCGCATGATGGTGCTCAACACCGCCTGGGAGCAGGATCAGGGGCTCGACCCGCGCGACAAGGTGTCGATGGTCAAGGTGCAGGCCTCCGAGATGCTGGGCCGGGTCGCCGATCGCGGCATCCAGGTCTTTGGCGGCTACGGCTTCACCAAGGAACTGCCGCTTGAGCGCATCTACCGCGATGCCCGCGTCACCCGCATCTATGACGGCACCTCCGAGGTGCACCGCATGCTGATCGCCCGCTCGGTGATCAAGCGCGGCCTGACCCTCTGAGCCAAGGAGCCTCCCGCATGACCGATCTTCCTGCCAAGGGCGATGCCATCACCTTCCGCAAGACCATGACCGTGGCCGAGCAGGGCTTCTTCACCGGCATCACCGGCAACATGACCAAGACCCATGTCGACCGCGCCCACGCCACGGGCGCGGGCCTGACCGACATGTCGGTCTTCGAGCTGGCCGCCGCCGGCCTGCTGACCACCGCGCTTGGCCGCCTCGCAGGCCCCGCTTGGCGCATCGGCGACTTCTCGGTGGCCTTCGGCCGGGCCTTTCCGGTCGGCAGTTCCATTGCCGCCACCGCGACCGTCACCGAGGCCACGGCCGAAGCCATCGCCTGCGATCTCAGCATCGCCGTCGAGGGTGACGAGGTCATCACCGGCACCGCGTGCATGGTGCCGCTGGGGGCCTGAGCATGTATGACATCCGCAATATCGACGAGCTGGAGGTGGGCGACCGCGTCTCCGTCTCGAAGACCATCACCGAGGCCGATGGCGCGATGTATATCGCCGCCACCGGCGATTTCGGCCCGGTGCATGTCGACGAAGGCTATGCCTCGACCACCCGCTTCGGCGAGCGCCTCGCGCCCGGCATCCTTGTCGCCGGCATCTGCACCTCGGTGCTGACCGCCGAGCTGGTCGGCACCGTGGGCGTGTCGATCCGCGACAGCTTCTGGTTCACCGGCGCGGTGCGCTACGGCGACACCATCACCTTCGACATCTGGATCTCCTCCAAGGACGAGGACAACCGCACCGTCGACTGGCAGGCCTCGGCCAAGAACGAGGAGGGCGTCGAGGTGCTGAAAGCCGACGCCACGCTGAAATTCCCGAGAAAGAGAGTCACCGCATGACCATCACGGCCAAGGATCTTCGCGGCATCACCGTCGCCACCGTGCTGCCCTTCGACGAAGAGGGCGCCATCGACTGGGACGGCTACGCCGCCGTGCTAGACCACTGCGCCAAGCCCGAGACCACCGACTGCGTCTTCGTCAACGGCCATGCCGGTGAAGCCACCGCGCTCACCGACGCCGAGAAGCTCGAGGTGATCAAGCGCACCCGCGCGCAGATCTCCAAGGACCAGCCGCTGCTCGCCGGCGTGGTGCCGACCGGCATCCCCGACGCGTTGCGTCAGGCCGAGGCGCTGCGCGAGGCGGGGGCCGACGTGGCGGTGATCTTCCCGCCCGAGGCGCTGGGGGGCGGCAACGCCAACACCTCTGCCGCGGTGAAGATGTACGAGCTGCTGGCCCGCGAGCTGCAGATGCCGCTGTCGCATTTCCAGTTCCCCATCGCCTCCGGCTTCGGCCTCGCCACCCCGGTGCTGGCCGAGATCGCCAAGATCCCCGAGGTGGTGGCGATCAAGGAAGGCTCGGCGACACTGCTGGCCTATGACGAGAACCGCCGCGCGGTGCAGGCCGCCGACGACAACACCGCCATCCTGCCGTCGAACTTCCACTGGTTCTTCGCCCAGGTGGCGCTTGGCGGCGACGGCATCCTGTCGGGTCTCGCGAGCCTCGTGCCGGGCCTGCTGGCCGATCTCTGGAATGCCTCGGAAGAGATGGACCTCGCCAAGATGCGCGCCGCCAACGACCGGCTTTACCCGGTGGTGCGCGCGATCTACGGCCCCGCGCCGGTGATCGACATGCATACCCGCATGAAGGACGGGCTCGAGATGATGGGCATCATCAAGAATGCCGCCCCGCGCCTGCCGCTTCTGCCGCAATCGGACGAGGTCCGCGAGGGCGTGCACAAGGCGCTGATCGCGGCCGAGGTGCTGTGATGGGCGCGGCGGAGAATGGCGGGCTCTATGCCGCCACCATCTGCCCGATGACCGAGGAGGGCGCGCTCGACCGTGCCAGCCTCGAGCGGCATTTCGAAACCGTCCTGTCCGATCCCGGGCAGGCGGGGCTTCTGCTCAACGGCCACGCGGGCGAGGGCATCCACATGTCGCGCAGCGAGCAGGCCGAGGTGGTGCGCATCGCCCGCGAGGTCGCGGGCAAGCGCCGCATCCTCGCGGCGGTGAGCGGTGAGAACACCGCCTTTGCCAGCGCCGACGCGCAGGCCGCGCTCGATGCCGGGGCCGATGCGGTGATGGTCTTCGCGCCGTTCTCCTGGGCGCTCGGGGCCGATCCGCGCGCAATCGTCGCCCATCACAAGGGCATCGCCGAGGCCACCGGGGCGCCGGTCTACCTGTTTCAGGGCTCGGTGGGCTCGTTCAAGCTCGCCTACACGCCGGATGTGCTGCGCCGCCTGCTCGAGATCGACAGCGTCGTCGGCATCAAGGAAGGCAGCTGGGAGACCAAGTCCTACGAGGTCACCCGCCGCATCGCCCGCGAGATGCGCCCCGACGTGGCCGTCATGGCCTCGGGCGACGAGCATCTTTTCCCCTGCTTCATGATCGGCAGCGACGGCTCGGCGGTCAGCCTCTCGGCGCTGGTCCCTGAGCTGATCACCGCGCTCGACGCCCATGTCAGGCAAGGCCTCATCGCTCCGGCGCAGGAGATCCACGCCGCGCTCTTCGGCCTTGCCCGCCTAATCTATGCCGCGCCCGGCCACCTTGCCGCCGCGCGCCTCAAGGCCTGCCTCGCCGAGCTCGGCCGCATCGACACCCCCGCTTGCCGCGCCCCCACCCCGCGCATCGAGAGCGACGAGCTCGACGCGCTGATGACCGCGCTGCGCCCCTGCCTGGAGCTGATCCCATGAGCCAATTGCAAACCCATATCGTCTTTGTCGATGTCGACCCGGAAGACGAGGCCGCCTTCGACGAATGGTACGAGACGGTGCACCTGCCCGACATCCTCGCCTGCCCCGGCTGGCTCGATGCGCGGCGCGAGAAATGCCTCGAGGGCGGGCCGCGCCACGTGGCGATCTACACGATCACCGGACCGGAAGCCTATGAAACGCCCGAGTTCAATGCTATCAAGGGCTTCGGGCCGTTCAGCGACAAGGTGCGCAACTTCACGCGCATCCGACTGACGCAGAGCTGAGCCGCCCTTTGGGACAGGGGAAACCGATCGGGGACATGCTGAACCTCCGTCAGCTCGAGATTCTCCGCGCCGTCGTGCAGTTTCGCACCACCGTCGGCGCCGCGGAGCGCCTCGGCATGTCTCAGCCCTCGATCTCCAACACCATCCGGCACATCGAGACGGTGCTGGGCTTTCCCCTGTTCGAGCGCATCAGCAACCGGCTCTCGCCCACCGAGGAGACGCTGATCCTGCTCGAGGAATCCGAGCCGCTCTTCCTGCTGCGCGACGCGGTCAACCAGCGCGCCGCCGATCTGCGCATGGGCAAGATCGGCCGCATCCGCGTGGCCTCCACCGCCGAGCTCAGCGAGGCTGTGCTGCCGCGCGTCATCGCCGATTACGCGCGCGAGTTTCCCCGCATCCAGATCTCTCTCGAGACCCGACCGCTCGACAGCGTGCTGCAGGTGGTCGAGAACGGCGTCGCCGACGTGGCCTTCGCGATCTCGCCCTACGAGCGGCAGGCGATGACCTACGAGCCGATCGAGACGCTGCAGGCGGTGGTGCTCTGCGACGAGAACGATCCGGTGGCCAAGCTCGACGTGGTGGCGCCCAAGGATCTGGTCGAGCGCCCGATGGTCGGCCCGCAGGTCGCCAACCGCATCGGTCTGATGATGGCCGACAGCTTCCGCGCCAAGGGGCTGGACTACCGCCCCACCATCGAGACCCGCTTCATGAACGCCGCCGCGCGCATCGTCCGCGATGGCTGGGGCGTGGCGCTGGTTGACGAGCTCTCGGCCTATACCGCGATGCGGCCGGGGCTGGTGGTGCGGCCCTACAGCGCCGACATGAGCTTTGAGCTCTCCGCCGCGATGCCCAAGAGCAAGAGCCCGTCGCGGCAGACCAAGCGCTTCATCAAGGCCTTCCGCGAGCGGGTGGCCCTACGCCTCGCCGAGGTGCGGGCCGAGAGCCGCCGCCCGGTCAGCGACTGACCTTTCCTTTCAGCCGAGACAGGAGCGCCGCGCCGCCCTCGAGGATCAGGTTGGTCTCGTTGGTGGCGACGATGGCGCGGGCGCCGAGCGCCAGCGCGTGGCTTTCCACCAACGCCTCCGGCAGCCCCATGACCCCGAAGCCGCAGCCGTGTTTCGCCGCCGCGCTCGCGATGCGCTGGAAGGCGTCAAGCAGGGCAGGGTGGTCGATCAAGCCGCGCAGGCCGATGCCGTCGGCGAGATCGTTGGTGCCGATCATCAGCATGTCGATTCCGGGAGTCGCGGCGATCTGATCAACTGCGTCCAGCGCGGGCGCACTTTCGATCATCGCGATCACCTCCACGTTGCGCTCGGCGCGCTCCACAAGCTCTTTTGCGGGAACCAGCCCGTAATCGAGCGCCGGCAGCGGGCCGGGCAGGGCGCGGCCCCCGCGCGGGGCGAAGCGGCAGGCCTTTGCCACGCGCTGCGCGTCCTCGGGGCTGTCCACATGCGGGACGATCACGCCCGTGGCGCCGCAGTCGAGAACCCGCGCGATATCTGGAGAATTCGGGCCTGTGACCCGTCCCAGCACCGGCAGGCCGGCGGCCAGCCCGGTCGCTGCCATCTGTCCGAGCTCGCCCAGACCGATGGGCCCGTGCTCCATATCGGCGACGACAAAATCGAATCCCGCGCCACGCGCGATGAGAACCGCCTCGGCCCGGCCAAGGACACAGAAGGCGAGGCCGTAGGCCGGGGAAGCGGCGTTTTCATCCTGCCCGGGATTTGATCTGATGCTCATATTGTGCTCTATTTTTGATCTGATGATTTTTGCGTTAGCGGCAGGGTAGATCAGATTTTTCCGCAATATTCGGAAAAACGGCGGAATAAATACTTCCTATAAGGATATTTATAGACCCCGGCCTTCATTGCTTCGCGCTTGCCGGTAACCTCCTCTGAAACCGGGCACGGTGACGACGGGAACGACATCCGTTACCCGCGATCCCGCCGAGACAACAAGGAGGTGCGTCCATGCAAGACCGGACGACCAGCACCAGCGCAACGAGCGGCCCGCAAACCGCCTCGCCGCTTCTCAAGATCCCCGGGCTGTGCCTGACCCTGCTGCGCCGCGTGGTCGACGCGGTGGCGCTGCTGCTGCTGGCCTACATGGCCTGCGCCATCCTCGCGCAGATCATCGGGCGCTACTTCTTCAACTACTCCATCGCCTGGAGCGAGGAGACCGCCACCTTCGCGCAGGTCTGGCTGATCCTGCTGGGCGCCGGCATCGCCATGCGCTTCAACCAGCATGTCGGCGTCGACGTGCTGATCCGGCAGGCGCCGCTCCCGGTGCAGCGGCTCTGCAACGGCGCCGGCCTGCTGCTGGGGCTGTGGTTTCTCGGCGTGGTCGTGGTGGGCTCGCTGTCGATGCTGACCATCGGCTTCATGATCAAGTCGCCGGCGCTGCAGATCCCGATGGCCGTGCCCTACATGGCGCTGCCGGTGGGCTTTGGCTATTTCCTCATCGAGTTCGCCGTCACCACCCTGCCGCGCGTGCTGCACCCCGACCGGGTCGCCGCCGCCGAAGACGAGGAGGCCGCGGCATGATCTGGGCGGGCAGCGGTTTCCTTCTTCTCCTGGTCTCGGGCATCCCTATCGTTCTGGCGCTTGGCATCGCCGCGCTGGTGGCCATCGAGTTCACCACCACGGCGCCGATTTCCATCGTGGCGCAGCGGGTCTATGGCGGCATCAGCTCCTTCACCCTCATGGCGATCCCGTTCTTCGTGGCCTCGGGCCTGCTGATGGAGGCGGGCGGCATCGCAAGGCGCTTCGTCAACCTTGCCGGCGCGCTGGTCGGCTGGATCACCGGCAGCCTCTATCTCGTCGCCATCGTGACCGGCACCGGTCTGGCGGCGATCTCGGGCTCGGGCTCGGCCGACACCGCCGCGATCAGCGCGGTGATGACGCCGGAGATGCGCAAGCGCGGCTATGACATCGATCTCGCCTCGGCGGTGATCGCCGCCTCCGGCTCGCTGGCCTCGGTGATCCCGCCCTCGATCGTGATGATCGTCATCGCCATCACCGCCAACCAGTCGATCGGCGCCATGTTCCTCGGCGGCATCGTTCCGGGGCTTCTGGTGATGACCGGCCTGATGCTCGGCTGCTGGCTCTTCGCCAAGCGCGGCGGCGAGGCCTATCGCGACCGCGAGCCCTTCACACTCGGCCGGCTCGGGCGCAGCTTCCTCGAGGCGATGCCGGGCATGCTGGTGCCGGTGGTGATCCTTGGTGGCATCGTGGGAGGCGTGTTCACCGCCACCGAGGCCGCCTGCGTGGCGCTCTTCACCACGCTGATCGTGACGATGTTCATCTACCGCGAGATCACAGTCCGCGACCTGCCGCGCATCTTCCTGCGCGCCATCAGCCTCTCGGCCACGGTCCTGATCATCGTCGCCACGGCCTCGGTCTTTACCTGGATCATTGCCACGCAGGGCTTCCCGGCCATGCTGCGCGACTGGCTCACCGGCGTCACCGACAGCGCCATCGCCTTCCTGCTGATCGTCAACGTGCTGCTGCTCGTGGTGGGCATGTTCATGGAGAGCATCTCGGCGGTGCTGATCCTGCTGCCGATCCTGCTGCCCATCGCGCAGAGCTACGGCATAAACCCGGTGCAGTTCGGCGTGATCACCGCGCTCAACCTGTCGATCGGCCTGATCACGCCGCCCTACGGCATCTGCCTCTACGTCGCCTCGACGGTCGCCGGCCGCCGCATCGAGCAGGTCTCGCGCAAGGTCTGGCTGCCGCTTGGCTGCATGCTGGTGGCGCTGCTGCTGGTGACCTTCGTTCCCGCAATCTCCCTCTGGCTGCCCTCGGTCCTGCTGTGACCATGGGCCGCCGGAATTCTCCCAAAACCAACCAGAAGAAAGTGACAACAGAGATGTCCAACAGAGTTCTCGCCACAATCGCCACCGTTGCTGCGCTCGTCGCCGCGCCGGTCGCCGCCCAGGACTACAGCTTCAAGGTCGCGCATACCAACGCCGCCGGCGAAGTGCAGGACATGGGCCTGCAGAAGATGAAGGAACTGCTTGAAGCCAAGACCGATGGTGCCGCCACGCTCGAGATCTTTGCCGGCGGCCAGCTCGGCGACGAGCAGCAGACCGTCGAGAGCGTGATGCTCGGCTCGCTCGACATCGGCATGACCTCGAACGCGATGCTGTCGAACTACGTCAATGACTACAAGGTCTTCGACCTGCCGTTCCTGTTCCCCTCGATCCCGGCGCTTGGCGACAAGGTCGATGCCAATTTCGAGATGATGGAAGACAGCGCCAACGGTGCCGGCTTCCAGCTGCTGGCCGTGTTCTCCTCGGGCATCCGCCACCTGATGACCTCGGAGCCGATCGAGAGCATCGCCGATCTCGAAGGCATGAAGATCCGCACCATGCAGAACCCGATCCATGTCGAGGCGTTCCGCGCCTACGGTGCCAACCCGACGCCGATGTCCTACTCGGAGCTTTACGGCGCGCTGCAATCGGGCGTGGTCGACGGTGCGGAAGGCGCCTCCACCGGCTATGACGGCATGAAGTTCTACGAGGTCGCGCCGTCCTTCGCGCTGGTCGGCTGGCTCAACATGACCGCCCCGGTCACCATGAAGAAAGACGCCTTCGACGCGCTGCCCGAGGACATCCAGACCGCGCTGATGGAAGCCGGTGCCGAGGCCGCCACCTGGCAGCGTCAATACGTGGTCGACCAAGAGCAGCCGCTGCTCGACAGCTTCAAGGAGATGGGCGTGACCATCACCGAGCCCGACACCGCTCCGTTCATCGAGGCCTCGCAGCCCCTTTACGAGAGCCAGCTCACCACCGATGGTCAGAAGGCGCTGTTCGACGCCCTCACCGCGAAGTGAGCCACCCCGGCTTGCGGCGTCGTTCTCCCCCGGCGCCGCAAGCCGACCCAATATAAGCAGGATTCTGACCACATGCTCGACCTCGCCATCCGCAACGCCGAAATCGTCACCGCCGCCGACCGCATCCGCGCCGAGATCGGCATTCGCGACGGGCGCATCGTCGCCATTGCCGAGGACGTGGGCGAGGCCAAGGAAGAGATCGACGCCGCGGGGCTGCTGGCCCTGCCGGGCGGCATCGACGCGCATGTGCATCTCGAGCAGCCGCAGGGCGGCGGCGTGGTGATGGCCGACGGCTTCGAAAGCGGCACGCGCTCCGCCGCCGCCGGTGGCAACACCACCGTCATGCCCTTTGCACTGCAACAGAAGGGCCAGTCGCTGCGCGACGTGGTGCAGGCCTATCACGAGGCGGCCGACGGCAAGTGCCATGTCGACACCTCGTTTCACCTGATCATCACCGACCCGACGCCGCAGGTTCTGGGGCAGGAGCTGCCGGCGCTGGTCAAGGCCGGCTACACTTCGTTCAAGGTCTTCATGACCTATGACGACATGGTGCTGAACGATGCCGAGCTGCTCGAAGTGTTCGACGTGGCGCGGCGCGAGAAGGCCATGGTCATGGTCCATGCCGAGGGCTACGACGCCATCCGCTACATGGCCAAACGCCTCGAGGAGGCCGGCAAGACCGCGCCCTATTACCACGCCGAGAGCCGGCCCCAGTCGGTCGAGCGCGAGGCGACCCACCGGGCGATTTCCCATGCCGAGCTGACCGATGTGCCGATCACCATCGTGCATGTCTCGGGCCGCGACCCGATGGAGCAGATCCAGTGGGCCAAGCGCCGCGGCATGAATGTCTGGGCCGAGACCTGCCCGCAATACATCGCCCTGACCGCCGACGACCTGAAGGGTCTGAACATGGATTTCGAGGGCGCGAAATACGTCTGCTCGCCGCCGCCGCGCGACAGCGACAGCCAGAAGGCGATCTGGGAGGGGCTGCGCGACGGCACCTTCGATATTTTCTCCTCCGATCACTGCCCGTTCCGCTTCGAGGACTCCAAGGGCAAGGACGTGGAGGGCGCGCGCACGTCGTTCCGCTGGGTGCCGAACGGCATTCCCGGCATCGAGACGCGGATGCCGATCCTGTTCTCGGAAGGGGTCTCGAAGGGGCGCATCGGGCTCGAGCGCTTCGTGGCGCTGACCGCGACCAACCCGGCAAAGCTCTTCGGGCTCTACCCGCGCAAGGGCAGCATCGCGGTGGGCGCGGATGCGGACATCACGCTCTGGGATCCCGAGCGCGAGGTGACGATCTCGCAGAGCCTGATGCACCACGATTGCGACTACACGCCCTACGAGGGGCTCGAGGTCAAGGGTTGGCCGGTGCGCACCATCCTGCGCGGCAAGACGATCTTTGCCGAGGGCGAGGTGACCGGCGCGCGCGATGCCGGGGTGTATCTCGAGCGCGGGACGAGTCAGGCGTTCGGGGGCTGAGGGTCGCGGCGACTACCTCCGAACCTTGCCGGCGCGGAACAAGCCGAAGGCGCCGCGCCATCGCCGGCCCGCCCCATCGGGCTGGCGATTTGGTAGAGCTTGGCCCTTAGCTTCGAGGTCTTTCGGACTTGGCCGGGATAAATCGAGGGATTCTAAGTGTTCGATCGCCATCCCGCGGGCCGGCGATGGCACAGCGGGCGTCACCGTATCAAGAGAGGGGCCCTCACCCCTCCGGCGCGATCCGCGACACCAGGTCTTCCATCATCGCCGCGTTCTGCATCCGCAGGATCGCCTCGGCCGCGGTCGCGTCCTGCCGGCGCAACGCGTCGACCAGAAGCTGCATCTCCTCGGCCATCACCCGGCGCCGCCCGGTGCCGTAGCCAAAGCCCCGGCGGAAGGCAAAGATCGTGTCCCAGCCGCGCTGGAACACCCGCAGCGCCTCGCGGTTGCCGCCGAACTCCACCAGCCGCGCGTTGAAGCGGCGGTTGGTCTCGATGGCGGCGATGTCCTCGCCGGCCTCGATCTGGGCGCGATATTCCGACGCCAGCGCCTCGAGCTCGCGGATCCGCTCCAGCGTCAGCGTGGCCATGCCACGCCGCACCGCAAAGACCCGCAGCTCGGTGTTCAGCTCGAAGAGATCGGTGATGTAGGCCCGGTCGAGCTTGCGCACGGTGGCGCCGCGGTTGGGCTCGATCGCCACCAGCCCCTCGCCCTCGAGCTTCCGCAGCGCTTCGCGCAGCGGCATCGTCGAGAAGCCCAGCTGCTTGGCCAGCTCCGCGGTCTTGAGACGGTCCCCCGGCGCGATGCGCCCCGAGAGAATGTCCTCGCGGATCAGGCGCGTGGCCTGATCAACGGAGTTCTGGGCGGGATCGAGGGTCAGCGCGTCGGCGGGATCGTTGGGCATGGCGGGAGCTTCCGTCAGGGGGTCTTGCGGATCAAGGAGATATGCTCGGCGTCGATCAGCAATTTACCATCGGCACGATGCAGCCGCACCGCTTCGGTGATAATTCCGGCAGGGCGCGAGCCGCTTTCGCGCTTGGCGGTAAAGTCCATTTCCACATAGACCGTGTCGCCCGCGACGATGGGATGCTTGAAGCGCACGTCGTTCCAGCCGAGCGAGGCGATCGAGGTCTCCTCGTAGAGCCTGAGCTCGGTCTTCAGACCCTCCATCAGCGACAGACCGTAGAGCCCATGCGCGATGATGCCGGGAAACCCGGCTTTCTTCGCGTAATCCGCATCGGTGTGCAGCGGGTGGAAATCGCGGGTCAGGCGGCAGAAATCGGCGATGTCCGCCACCGTGATCTGGTGCGACGGCGTGGTGTAGGTCGCGCCGATCTCGACGTCTTCGTAGAACAGATTCATGCGTAGGCCTTCTGGACTTGCCGCGCGATGATCATGCGCTGGATCTGGTTGGTACCCTCGTAGATCTGGCTCAGACGCACGTCGCGGAACAGCCTTTCCACGCGGAACTCGCGCGAATAGCCGTTGCCGCCATGGATCTGCAGCGCGTTCGAGATATGCACCTGCGCCATATCGGTGGTGAAGAGCTTGGCCTGCGCCGCCTCGAGCGCGATGGGCTGGCCGGCATCGTAGAGCTTGGCGGCGTTGTGGATCAGCAGCCGCGCGGCCGAGATGTCCTTGGCCATGTCGGCGATCATGAACTGCACCGCCTGGTGCTCGAAGATCGGCTTGCCAAACTGCTTGCGATCATTGGCATAGGCGATGGCATCTTCCATCGCGGCCTGCGCCATGCCGAGCGCCATCGACGACATCATCAGGCGCGAGAAGTTGAAATTCTCCATCGCCATCTTGAAGGCGCCGTGCTCTGGCCCGATCAGGTTGCTGACTGGCACCCGCACGTTATCGAAGCTGACCATGCATTCGGCCAGGCCATGCATCCCCAAAAGCTCCTCGGACTTGCCGCGCGACACGCCGGGGCGGTCGGTCTCGACAAGGATGCACGAGATGCCGCGATGGCCGGCCTCGGGATCGGTCTTGGCGAAGACCATGATCGCGTCGGCGACCTGCCCGAAGGTGACCCAGGCCTTGGTGCCCTTGATGACATATTCATCGCCGTCGCGCCGCGCCGTGGTGGTCATCGCCGCCACGTCCGAGCCGTGATCGGGCTCGGTCACCGCGGTGGCGGGAATCACCTTGCCCTCGAGGATGCCGGGAATCAGCGCCTTGTGCTGGTCGCTGCCGTGGTGGTCGAGAAACAGCGCCGCCTCGACCGGGATCGCGAAGGCATTGCCGACCGCGCCCGAGCCGCGCGCGATCTCTTCCATGACGATGCAGGCGGCCATGGCATCAAGCCCGACGCCGCCCGCCTCCTCGCGCAGCGCGACGCCAAAAAGCCCTTGCTCGGCGAGGGCTTCGTAGACCGCGCGCGGGAAAACGTCATCGCGGTCGACGGCGGCGGCGGCCGGGGCGACAACGTCGTCGGAGAGCCGGCGGGCGGTCTCGCGGACCATGCGCTGCTCTTCGGTGTAGAACTGATCCAAAGTGATCTCCGATCTGTTGGATGTGATATTATCTGATCAACAGCTACACAGCCGGGTGCCGCGCGGTCAAGCCGAGGCCTCGCCGGCGTGGAACGCATCTGAGGGATCGCGGTCGAAAAAGTAGACGATGACGTTCTTCGGGTTCGCGCCATAGGCGCGGACCGCCGCCTCGGCGATCGCGCGGGCCGCTGTTTCCTTTGCATTTTGTGGGCGAGGGAAGGCATGAACTTTTATGAAAATGCGGAAATTTTCAGCGTTTTTGCCATATTTTCCAGCATGTCC
>NZ_JBYNAH010000129.1:0-14336 GCF_059781815.1 Salipiger sp.
ACCACTGCCCTGAAACGCTCGCAGATCTCGCTCAACGACGAGAATTTGCAGGATGCGCTTTCGGACGTTGGCCAGATCGGACGGGAATTCGGTCTCGCCATGATGGGCTCCGCAGGTCTTCTTGCGGATTCCATCGCCCTGATGGCAAAATTGACCTTCGACGACAGCCAGCGCTAGGGCTCGTGATCAGGCGGACGATGAAAGACGACAAGACCAACAAGTCCCTCGAGGACGACCAAACCCGCGACCGCGAGCGGCTCTGCATCATCGGCGTCGGCGCCTCGGCCGGCGGGCTCGAGGCGATCCGCGAGATGCTGGCCGAAGCCAAGCCCGACAGCAACCTGTCCTACGTGGTGATCCAGCATCTCGACCCCAACCACGAGAGCCTCCTTGCCGAGCTTCTGGGCCGGCACACCTCGCTTACCGTGCGGCAGGCCTCGGGCGGCGAGACCGTCGAGGCGGGAAATGTCTATATCATCCCGCCGGGCTTTGGCCTGTCGATCACCGACGGCGTGCTGAACCTGACCGAGTTCGCCCAGCCGCGCGGGTTGCGCCGCCCGATCGACGATTTCTTCGAGAGCCTGGCGCTCGATCAGGGCCGCTTCGGCGCCTGCGTGATCTTGTCGGGCACCGGCGCCGACGGCAGCGCCGGGCTTCGCGCGATCAAGGAGCACGGGGGCCTCTGCATCGTGCAGGATCCGCGCACCGCGCGCTATGACGGCATGCCGACCTCGGCCCAGTCCACCGGGCTGGTGGATTTCGTCCGCCGCCCCTCCGAGATCGTCCCGGCGATCCACCAGTTCTATGCCCACGCCCTGCGCGAGACCAAGAGCGAGACGCTCGCGGTCACCGTCGAGGAGAATCTCGAGGGCATCTTCACCGTCGTCCGCAATTTCGTCGGGCACGATTTCTCGGGCTACAAGAAATCCACTCTGATCCGCCGGGTGCAGCGCCGCATTCAGGTGCTCGACCTGTCGGATGCCAGTGCCTACCTGCAATATATCCGCGCCGAACCCAGCGAGTGCGAAATCCTGTTCCGCGAACTGCTGATCAACGTCACGCGCTTCTTCCGCGACTCCGAGCATTTCGACCTGCTACGCGAACAGGTCATCAAGCCGCTGGTCGCCAATGCCGGCAACGAGGACGAGATCCGCGTCTGGGTGCCGGGTTGCTCGAGTGGCGAGGAAGCCTATTCCATGGCGATGATGTTCGCCGAGGAAACCCGGCAGCTGCGGCGCTCGGTGCGGGTGCAGATCTTCGCCACCGATATCGATGAACAGATGCTGCGCATCGCCCGCGATGCTTCGTATCCGCAGGCGGCGCTGGTCGACATCCCCGAGACCATGCGCGACCGCTACACCATCGCGCGCGACGGCCGGTTCCAGATCTCGTCCAAGATCCGCGACATGATCCGCTTCTCCGTGCACAGCGTGGTGCGCGACCCCCCGTTCTCGAATATCGACCTGCTATCTTGCCGCAACCTGCTGATCTATTTCGGCGACACGCTGCAGAACTCGGCCCTGCCGATCTTTCACTACGCCATCAAGCCCGGCGGCACGCTGTTTCTCGGGCCTTCCGAGACCGTTGGCCGGCATGATCACGTCTTCAAGGCGATCGACCAGAGCGCCCGCATCTTCCGCCGCAACGACAGCCGCCCGGAATATCCGCTTCACCTGCGCGGGCAGGACACCGCCAACACCGCCAACCGCGATGCCAGCGCCCGCCCCAGCGCGCCCTCGCCGCGGCGCGAATGGACCGATGGCGGCGCCACTGACCGGATCCTGTCGACCTATGCCCCGGCGACGCTGCGCGTGACCTCGGCGGGCGAGATCCTCGCCTCGACCGGGCGGCTGGGCAAGTATCTCGACTTCTCGCCCGGCGACGAGACCAACCGCTTCGCGCCTTCCGTCGCGCGGCCCGGCGCGCGCGAGTCGCTCTCGGCGATCATCCGGCAGGTCGCCGAGACCAAGCGCCGCACGATCTCGCGCGATCTGACCGCGCGCTCGGAATTCGGCCGGCAGGCCTTTGACCTCATCGCCGAGCCGCTGAAGGACGGCACCATCCTCGTGGTGTTCCGCGAACGCGAGAGCTTCGAGCCGCTCGACGATGCGGATCTCGACGATCTCGACAGCATCGACAGCCACGTCCAGAGCCTCGAGGACGAGCTGCGCAGCACCCGCGTGCGCCTGCACACCACCGTCGAGGAGCTCGAGACCGCGAACGAGGAGCTGAAGAGCTCGAACGAAGAAATGATGTCGATGAACGAGGAGCTGCAGTCGACCAACGAAGAGCTCTCGACGGTCAATGACGAGCTCAAGGGCAAGGTCGACGAGCTGTCGATCGCCAATGCCGATCTCAGCAACTTCTTCGCCTCCACCGCGCTGCCGCTGCTGGTCGTCGATGCGAGCCTGACGATCCGCAATTTCACCGACGCGATCCAGGGCATCTACCCGTTCCGCAACACCGACCGGGGCCGCCCGCTCACCGAGGTGACCAGCAAGCTGCGCCGCAACGACGACGTGCTCGACGCCATCTCGCAGACCGTGCGCGACGGCGAGGTGCGCCACATGCGGGTCAGCGACCGCGAGGAGGAAGAGCGCACCTGGTCGCTGGTCATCACCCCCTACCGCACCCGCGAGGGCGAGATCGACGGCGCCACGCTGGTCTTCACCGAACTCACCGACGCGCTGCGCCTCGAGGAGGCGCTCAAGCACGAGGGCGAGCGGCTGCGGCTGGCGCTCGACGTGTCCTCGCTCGGCGTGTGGGAATTCGATCCGATCCTGAGCAGCATGAGGCTCGACGAGACCGGCTGCGGCGTGCTTGGCGTCGATGCCAACGCGCTGTCGCTCGAGAGCCTGCTCGACACCGTGCATCCCGACGACGAAGCCGAGGTGAAGGCGGCGATCACCGGCCTGACCCGTGAGGGCGACGCCATCGACCTGACCTTCAAGCGCGCCGGCACCGGGCCGAAATTCCGCTCCGTTCGCGTGGTCGGCCGACGCGTGCACAGCAAGCGCGCGGCGCGGGTGCTGGGCGTACTGTTCGACATCACCGCCGAGCAGGAGGCCCGCGACATCCGCGAGATGATGCTGCGCGAGATGAACCACCGGGTGAAGAACATGTTCTCGATCATCTCGGGCATGGTGCGCATCGCCGGGCGCTCGACGGACTCGGTCGAGGATCTGGTCGACGGCATCCAGACCCGGGTGAACGCGCTCGCGCGCTCGCACGATCTCACCCAGCGCCGCCCCGGAAGCCGCTCGCTGACGCTTGAGGACACCGTACGCGCCTCGCTCGAGCCCTATGCTGGTCAGGCGGGCTATACTGTCGACGGGCCGGAGGTCGAGGTCGAGGATCAGGACCTCACCGCGCTGTCGCTTCTGCTACACGAATGGGCCACCAACGCGGCCAAGTACGGCGTGCTCGGACCGGCGGATGGACGGCTCGAAGTGCTTTGGGAACGAAAATCCGACGGCGGTGTTAAGCTGACATGGAACGAAATCCACACTGCAACAGTTGAGCCGGACAATGGTGCGTCCGGCTTCGGCTCGACGCTTGTGCAGCTCTCTGCCGTCCAGCTCAACGGGACCGTCTCGGTGGAGTTTGGCGAACACGAACGAAGGATGACCTTGACCTATGGGCCCCTACTGCGGAACGACTGATGCCAATGGCGCGAAGCCCACTGTGCTGCTGTGCGAGGACGAGTATATCGTCGCCCTCGACCTGCAGCTGCTGCTGGAGGAGTTCGGCTACGAGGTCATCGGTCCGTTCGACAGCTTTTCCAAGGGCCTGAAGGTGCTCGACGAGGTGCGCCCCGACATGGCCGTGCTCGATGTCCGGCTGCGCGACGGCGAGGTCTTTCCGCTCGCCGACAAGCTCAATGAGCTTGGCGTCGGGCTGGTGTTCCACTCGGGCCACGTGCAAGACGCCGATATCTCCGAGAAATATGGCAACGCCATGTGCTGCCACAAGCCGATCGACACCAAGCGGCTGCAATACGCGCTGCAGAAGGTGTGCCCGGCCAGCGTCGCGCACTGAGCGCCTGTCGCGCCCCGGGAATTCTCCAAGATTGCGAGGTCTCACGCGCGACGGATGGCGTGACCCGCGCCCGTGAAGACATGAATGGCGCGGGACCGGTTCTGCACGGCCGGTCCCGCCCCATCCGCTGCGCCCCTGCCGACAGCCGCGCGTGCGGCCGCCGTCCGGGGCATCAGGCCGCGTGTTCCGCGGCGCTCCGCTCTTCCATGACTTCGGCGAAATTGGCGAAGAACTTCGCCGCGAGTTTCTTCGCTGTGCTCTGGATTAGCCGGCTGCCGAGCTGCGCCAGCTTGCCGCCGATCTCGGCCTTGGCGTCGTAGCGCAGGATCGTCTTGCCGCCCTCCTCGACCAACGTCACTTCGGCGCCGCCCTTGGCATGGCCCGCCGCGCCGCCATTGCCCTGCCCGCTCAGCGAGAAGCGGTCCGGCGCGCCGGCAGTGTCGAGCGTGACATCGCCCGCGAAGCGCGCCTTCACCGGCCCGACCTTCAGCACCACCTTGGCCTCCAGCTCGGTGTCCGAGTGCTTGATCAATTCCTCGCAGCCCGGAATGCAGCGTTGCAGCACCTCCGGGTCGTTGAGCGCCGCGTAGACGGTCTCCTTCGGGGCATCGATCACCAGTTCGTCGGCCAGTTCCATGTGGTCTCCTTCCTTCAGCAACAGGGAAATTTGATCGCCGCCAGCCGCTCGAGCTGTTCCGGCGTGGGTGCGAGGCGGCGCAGGCGGGTGAAGAGCGGAAAGCCGCGCTCCTCCTCTTCCGGGCGCTCGCTTGCGGGGGCTTGCGGGGTCTCGGGGCGCTCAGTCATCGCGGCCCGCCTCGCGCGGCGCGCGGCGCAGCATCACCAGCTCGGCCAGCACCGAGAGCGCGATCTCCTCGGGCGTCACCGCCCCGATCCTGAGACCCGCCGGCGATGACACGCGATCGAGCGCCGCCTGCGAAACGCCGCCCGCGCGCAGCTTCTCCGAGAGCGCGGCGTATTTCCTGGCGCTGCCGACGAAGGCGACGTGATCGCCGCCCGCCGCCAGCGCCTCGGTCAGCGCCGCCGCGTCGCCGGCGCCTTGCGTGGCCACCACGATGGCGCGCATCCGCGCCGCCTGCGCGCCGCCCGAGAGCGAGGTCCGCACCGCCCAGTCGAAGGTCGGGCCGAGCCGCGCCAGCGTGCGCGCCACCGGGCTGTCGCCCAGCACCACCAGCTCGGGCACCGGCAGGCAGGGCTCGATGAAGATGTCGACCGTGCCGCGCGACGGGCAGCCGTTGCGGGCATAGGTGATGCCATCGGCCACCGCGCCGGGCTGCACGCCCTTCTCGGCCAGCATATCCTCGGGCGCGACCGAGATCATCTGCGGCACGCCGCTGCGCAACGCTTCGAGCGCCGCCCGCTTGACAGCGCCCCTTGTGCAGCCGCCGCCGAGAAACCCGTGCAGGATGGTGCCGTCGGCAGAGAGCAGCGCCTTGGCGCCCGGCTTGGCCGCGGTGGTGCCGGCGGTGCGCACGATGGTGGCGAAGGCAAAGGGCTCGTCGCGCTCGCGCAGCGCGCTGACCTGCTCGGCCAATTCGGCGGGCATGAGATCGGTGGGCATCATAGCTTTGCCAGCTCCCCTTCCAGTGCAGCGAGATCATTGAGCGTGTTGGCCGGGGCAAAGAGATCGAGATGCGGAAGCGCTGCGGCCATGCCCGCAGCCACCGGCGCATAATCGCGCCAGCCTTTCAAAGGGTTGAGCCAGAGGATACGGCAGCCGCGCCGCCGCAGCCGCGCGAGCGCCTCGTCGATCTGGCCCGGCGCGCCGGTGTCGTAGCCATCCGAGAGGATCATCACCACCGTGCGGCCATCGACGAAGCGCCGCGCATAGGTCTCGGAAAACCGCCCGAGGCTCTCGCCGATCTTCGAGCCGCCGCCGAACCCGTCGGCCATCAGCGACATCCGCCCGATGGCGCGCAGCGCGTCGGTGTCGCGCAGGGCCTCGGTGATGCGCACGAGGCGGGTGTGGAAGAGATAGGCGTCCGCCGTCGGGTCGCCGCGCATCAGCCCGGCGAGGAAGGCCAGGAACACCTGCGCATAGACCGACATCGACCCCGACACGTCACAGAGCGCCACGATGCGGCGCGTCCGGTCGGGCCGGCGGCGATGCAAGAGCCGCACCGGCTCGCCGCCGGTGGCGAGGCTGGCGCGGATGGTCTTGCGGAAATGCAGCCGGTCGCCGCGCCGCGCGGCAATGCGCCGCCGCGAGCGCCGGTCGCGCAGCGCTGCGCCCAGTCTGCGGGCCACCGCCTCGGCCTCGGCGATGTCCTCAGGCCGCACCAGATCGCGGAGGTCGGTGCGGCGGAGATTGCGCAGCTCTGTCGCGACAAGCTTGCCTTCTCCACCGCTCTCGGCCGCTCCCGTCCCCTGATCGGGGGCCACCGATTGACCCGCCCCGCCGGCATCCTCGCCTGTCCCCACACGCGAGGAATGCACGGCATCCTTGCCCTTTGGCGCGCTCTGGCGCCTAGGGGTGAACTTAGAGCGGACGCGGCCCGCGTCCATCCAGTAGGCAACGAAGAGCGCGTCGAACCGCTCCGCCTCCTCGCGGCTTCCGGTGCAGACCGCGCGCAGCGCGCGACGCGCCTCCTCAGGGTGCGCCGCCTCGACGAAGGTGAGCGCCGAGAGCGCCTCCGAGGTCTCGCCCGCCCCGAGCCGCAGCCCGTTGGCGCGCAGATGCGCGAGAAAGCCCGCCATCCGTGCCGAAGGCCCCGGGTCGCGCCCGGCGAAGCGGGTGACCCGGCTCATGCCGCCCGCCCCGCCAGCCGCGCCGCCACTTCCGGCGTCACCTGCGCCCGGTCGGAGCGGGTCTTGAGCAGGGTGGTCAGCGTGGCATGCAGCGCCGCCGGGTCGCGGCTCAGATCGGCGATGCCGAGCCCCATCAGCGCGGCGGCGAAATCCAGCGTCTCGGCGATGCCGGGCACCTTTTCGAGCTCTTCCCGGCGCAGCGCCTGCACGAAGCCCACGATCTGCCGGCCGAGCCGCTCTTCCACGTCAGCGCAGCGGCGGCGCAGGATCGCCAGCTCGGTCTCGGGGTCGGGATAGTCGACATAGGCGAACAGGCAGCGCCGGCGCAGCGCGTCCGAGAGATCGCGGGTGCCGTTGCTGGTCAGGATCACCACCGGCTTGCTGGTGGCGGCGATGGTGCCGAGCTCGGGCACGGTGATCTGGTAATCGGCGAGGATCTCGAGCAGATAGGCCTCGAACTCCTCGTCGGCGCGGTCGATCTCGTCGATCAGGAGCACCGGCGGCTCGGCCTGGGTGATCGCCGCCAGCAAGGGCCGCTCGAGCAGGAACTCGCGCGAGAAGATGCGCTGCTCGACGGCCGCGCCGGTCTCGCCATCCTCGGCGGCGGCGCGGATGGTCAGCAGCTGGCGCTGGTAGTTCCACTCGTAGATCGCCTGCGCCGCGTCGAGCCCCTCGTAGCATTGCAGCCGGATGAGCCGCGTGTCGCGCGCCACCGCCAGCACCCGCGCCACCTCGGTCTTGCCGACGCCCGCCGCGCCCTCGAGCAGCAGGGGTCGCTGCATCGACAGCGCCAGATGCAGCGCCACCGCGAGATCGTCGGAGGCGACGTAGTCCTGTGCCGCCAGCGCGGCCTGTAGATCGGTCCAGCTCATGTCATGCTCCGCCTGCGGGGGCGAGGCTGCGCCCCGCCCCCTCGAAGGCGCTCAGCCATGCAGGCCGAGCCGGTTGGCGGTCTTCCAGATGCGCCAGTGATCGTGCGGCATCTGGGTGTGGGTCAGCCCGAAGGCGCGGAACGCATCGTTGACCGCGTTCGAGAAGCACGGCACGCCGCCCACATGCGGGCTCTCGCCCACCCCCTTCGCACCGATCGGGTGATGCGGGCTCGGGGTGACGGTGTGGTCGGTCTCGTAATTGGGCGTCTCCCAGGCGGTGGGCAGGAAGAAGTCCATCAGCGTGCCGGTCTTGACGTTGCCGAGATCGTCATAGGCGATCTCCTGCCCCAGCGCGACGGCGAGCGCCTCGGTGAGGCCGCCATGCACCTGCCCCTCGATGATCATCGGGTTGATCCGCGTCCCGCAATCGTCGAGCGCGTAGAAGCGACGGATCTCGGGCACGCCGGTGTCGACGTCGATATCCATCACGCAGACATAGGCGCCGAACGGGTAGGTCATGTTGGGCGGGTCGTAGTAGCTCACCGCCTCGAGCCCCGGCTCGATGCCCGGGATGGCCTGGTTGTAGGCGGCGAAGGCGATCTCCTTCATGGTCTTGAAGCGCTCGGGCGCGCCCTTGACCACGAAGCGGTCGATGTCGAACTCGACATCGTCGTCATGCACCTCGAGCAGGTAGGCGGCGATCATCTGCGCCTTGGCGCGGATCTTGCGCCCCGCCATCGCCGTGGCCGCCCCCGCCACCGGGGTCGAGCGCGAGCCATAGGTGCCGAGCCCGTAGGGCGCGGTGTCGGTGTCGCCCTCCTCGATGGTGATGCTGTCCGCCGGCAGGCCGATCTCGGAGGCGAGGATCTGCGCGAAGGTCGTCGCATGCCCCTGCCCCTGGCTGATCGTGCCGAGCCGGGCGA
This sequence comes from Salipiger sp., assembly GCF_059781815.1. NCBI lineage: Bacteria > Pseudomonadati > Pseudomonadota > Alphaproteobacteria > Rhodobacterales > Roseobacteraceae > Salipiger > Salipiger sp. Next base: position 8,600 of record NZ_JBYNAH010000129.1, read on the forward strand.
TGGCCGAGCCGGTCGGGTGGATGCGGATCTCGCAGCTGTCGAACATGCCAAGCCCGAGGATGTCGCAGTTCTTCACTGGCCCTGCGCCGACGATCTCGGTGAAGAAGGTCAGCCCGACCCCCATCAGCTTGCGCGTCTTGCCGGCCTTGAAGTCCTCGACCCTCTGCGCCTGCTCTTCGCGCAGCCCCTTGTAGTCGACCGCCGCCAGCGCCTTGTCCCAGGCGGTGTGGTAATCGCCCGAGTCGTATTCCCAGCCCAGCGCCGACTGGTAGGGGAACTGGTCCTTGCGGATGAAGTTGATCCGGCGCAGCTCGGCGGCGTCCATGTTGAGCTTGATCGCCAGCACCTCGATCATCCGCTCGATGAAGTAGATCGCCTCGGTGACCCGGAACGAGCAGCGGTAGGAGACCCCGCCCGGCGCCTTGTTGGTATAGACGCCGTCGACGGCGAGATAGGCCACGGGGATGTCATACGAGCCGGTGCAGATGTTCATGAACCCGGCCGGGAACTTGGTCGGGTCGGCGCAGGCATCGAAACCGCCGTGATCGGCGGTGGTGTGGCACCACAGACCGGTGATCTTGCCCTCCTTGGTGGCGGCGATCTTGCCCTGCATCCAGTAGTCGCGGGCGAAGGCCGTCGACATCAGGTTCTCCATCCGGTCCTCGACCCATTTCACCGGCTTGCCAGTGACGATCGAGGCCACCACCGAGCAGACGTAGCCCGGGTAGACCCCGACCTTGTTGCCGAAGCCGCCGCCGATATCGGGCGAGATCACCCGGATGTTGTGTTCCTCGATGCCCGAGAGCAGGCTCACCACGGTGCGCACCGCGTGCGGCGCCTGGAAGGTGCCGTAAAGCGTGAGCTTGCCGTTGACCTTGTCCATCGAGGCGACCGAGCCGCAGGTCTCGAGCGGACAGGGATGGGTGCGGTGGTAGTAGACCATCTCCTCGGCCACCACCTCGGCCTCGTCCAGCACCTGCTCGGTGGTCTCCTTGTCGCCCACCTCCCAAGTGAAGATGTGGTTGTGATGCTTGCGCGGCCCGTGCGCGCCGTCGGCGCCGGGCTCGAGATCCTCGCGCAGCACGACATCGGATTTCAGCGACTCGAAGGGATCGACGATGACCGGAAGATCCTCGTACTCGACCTCGACCAGCTCGACCGCGTCGGCGGCGACATAGCGGTCGCGCGCCACCACGAAGGCCACTTCCTGGCCCTGGAACAGCACCTTGCCGTCGGCCAGCACCATCTGCTTGTCGCCTGCCAGCGTGGGCATCCAGTGCAGCCCGAGCGGCGCCAGATCCTCGGCGGTCAGCACCGCCACGACGCCATCGAGCGCCAGCGCCGCCGAGGCGTCGATCGACTTGATGCGCGCATGGGCATAGGGCGAGCGCACGAAATCCCCGTGCAGCATCCCCGGCAGCTTGATGTCGTCGACATAGTTGCCTTTTCCTTGCGTGAAGCGCAGATCCTCGACCCGCCTGCGCGAGCATCCCATGCCCTTGAGCCCGGCGGTGCGGTCCTCGCGGCTTTCGACTTCGTCCTTCATTCCGCGGCCTCCTGTGCTGCATTCATCTCCGCCGCGGCGGCGAGAATGGATTTCACGATGTTCTGGTAGCCGGTGCAGCGGCAGAGATTGCCCGCCATGCCGAAGCGCACCTCCTCCTCGGTGGGATTCGGGTTCTCCTCGAGCAGCTTGGTGGCGCGGGTGATCATCCCCGGCGTGCAGAAGCCGCATTGCAGCCCGTGATGCTCGCGGAAGGCACGCTGCAGCGGGCTGAGGTCATCGGGCGTGCCGATGCCCTCGATGGTGGTGACCTCGGCGCCATTGGCCTGCGCCACGAAGAGGGTGCAGGATTTCACCGTCTTGCCGTTGACGATCACCGTGCAGGCGCCGCAATGCGAGGTCTCGCAGCCCACATGCGGGCCGGTCAGGTTCAGCCGCTCGCGCAGCGCGTAGATCAGCAGCTCGCGCGGTTCCGCGAGGAACTCCTGCGGCTCGCCGTTGACGGTCAGTTTGACGTGCATCTTCTCGGACATGGTGCTCTCCTCAGGCCCGCGACCAGGCGCGCGCGATGGCGCGGCGCAGGATCACGGCGGCGGCGTGGCGCTTGAACTCCACCGGGCCGCGGTTGTCTTCGCTGGGGTCGATCTCGCCCAGCATGGCGGTGACGGCGGCCTCGACGGCCTCCGGCCCCAGCTCGGTTCCGACCAGCGCTTGCGCCGCCACCTCCGACCAGACCGGCGTGTCGCTGAGATTGGTCATGGCGATGGAGGCCGACGCGCAGGACGCGCCCTCGCGGCGGATCATCACCGCGGCGGCGGCGGTGGCGTAATCGCCGATCTTGCGCTTCTGCTTCTCGTAGGCATAGCCGCCCTCGGGCGCCGCGAAGCTGACCGCGGTCAGCACCTCGTCATCGCCGCGGTCGGTCATGTAGGCGGCCTCGTAGAAATCGCGCGCCGCGACCTCGCGTTCGCCCTCGGGGCCGATGAGCGTGAAGCGCGCATCGAGGCATTGCATCAGCCCCGGCATGTCGTTGCCCGGATCGCCATTGGCGACGTTGCCGCCGACGGTGCCCATGGCGCGGACCTGCGGATCGGCGATCTGCAACGCCGCCTCGCGCAGGATCGGCGCCGCCTGCGCCAGCTCGGCGCTGGCGATGATCTCGGCCTGCGTCACCATGGCGCCGAGGCGGATCTCGCCGCCGGAGACCGTGATGCCCGAAAGACCCTCCACGTCTTGCAGGTCGATGAGATGCGGCACCTCGGCCATGCGCAGCTTCATCATCGGGATCAGGCTGTGCCCGCCCGCCATCACGCGGGCCTCGTCGCCATGGGTCTCGAGAAGCGCGAGCACCGCGGCCATATCCTTTGGACGGTAATACTCGAACGGAGCTGGAATCATCGACTGTCCTCCCTTACAGCCACGTTTCTTGCTGCCGGGGAGACTGCATGCAGCGGCATGCGCTGACCTCAGGAAATGCTTGATTTCCGCGGTTTTTGCACGAAATGCGCCTCAGCCTGCACGAGTTGCGACGACCTGCGCCGACAGCGCCGCCTGCACATCCTTGAGATGCGAGCGGCTCACCGGCACCGGCGGGATCGCCTCCGAGGCGAAGGCGCAGGCGCCCTTGTCCTTGCCGCGCTCGAAGCGCGCCACCTTGTCGGGATTGACCACGTAGCTGCGATGCACCTTGAGGAAACCGCGCGGCAGCAGCCGCTTCGTGGCCTCGGTGATCGGCCAGACGCAGAAGTAGCGCTCGGTGTCGGTATAGACCTGCGTGTAGTGCCCGTCGGCGCGCAGAAAGGCGACATCGCGCGACCGCACCAGCACCCGCGTGCCCTCGCGCTCGCAGGGGATGTTGAGCGCACATTCATCGGCCTGCGGCGCCGGCGCGGCGGCGGCGGGCGATGGCGGCGCTGGCGCGGCCTGCGCGACCGGGGTCGGCTCTGCCGCCGGGACGCCTGCGGCCACTGGCCCTTCCCCGCTGCCCCCGAGGAAGGTCGCGCCAACCCAGAGGAAGGCGCCGAAGATCACGAAGCTCGACAGGATCACTCCCAGCGCCATGACTTCGTTGCTGATCAGCGGCCCGAACTCGGTCACCTCGGGGCGGGCGACGAACCGGGTGCCGGCCATGGCAAGGAAATGCACCGCGAAGACCGCCGCCCCGAAGCACAGCGTGCCGAGCGCGATGGTGCGGTTGGAGCGCACCCCGTAGGCGATGCCGAAGGCCAGCACGCAAAGCCCGATGGCGATGATCGAAGACAGGATCAGCCCGGCGGGGGTATAGACCGCCCGGCAGAGCTGCATGCCGGCCATGCCGATATAATGCATCGCGAGGATCCCCGCCCCGACGATGGCGCCGGCGGCGACGATCACCCGGCGCGTGCGCGTGGTGAAATGCAGCAAGACCAGCGCCAGCGCCACCATCAGGATCGCCACCAGCGCCGAGGCCAGCGTGATCGCGGCGTCGTAGTAGAACAGGATCGGCAACTGCAGCCCGAGCATGGCGACGAAATGCATCGACCAGATGCCGCCGCCCAGCGCCACCGAGGCCAGCGCCACCGCCAGCTTGCGCTGCGGCACGGTCCGGCGCGACATGTCGCGGGTCAGCGACAGCCCGGTCGCGCCCGCGACAAGCGCGACGACGAGCGAGGCCACCACCAGCCACGGGTCATGTCCGAACGCAAGAAACTCCTCCATGCCGCAGAAGATGCGACATAGGCCCGGTCAATGCAATTGCAGCCTGCACCTGTTCAGATGCTTTCCCCGCTGCGCCTCGCCCGGCCGACCGATCTCGCGCGGGCGGCCCTGCCGGACGCCTCCGGCGGGAATATTTTTGACGAAGAGAAGACAGCGGGCGCCGCGCCCTCACCTTCTCTGGTTTCCAAATACCTCGGGGGAGTCCGCGCTTGCGCGGGCGGGGGCAGCGCCCCCAACCTGCGACGGCGGGCCTCAGCCCATGCGCTCGGAGGCGTAGCTACCCGGAGAGGCCGGGAACACCACCGTCTTGTTGCCATTGAGGAAAACCCGGCGGTGGATATGCGCATGGATGGCGCGGGCCAGCACCTGCGCCTCGACATCCCGGCCGAGCGAGACGTAATCCTCCGGCGATTGCGCGTGGGTGACGCGCACCGTGTCCTGCTCGATGATCGGGCCCTCGTCGAGATCGGCGGTCACGTAATGCGAGGTCGCCCCGATCAGCTTCACGCCGCGCTCGAAGGCCTGCTTGTAGGGGTTCGCGCCCTTGAAGGAGGGCAGGAAGGAGTGGTGGATGTTGATGATCCGCCCCGACATCACCCGGCACATCTCGTCCGAGAGGATCTGCATGTAGCGCGCCAGCACCACGAGCTCGGCGCCGGTCTCCTCGACCACCTCCATGATCCGCGCCTCGGCCTGCGGCTTGTTCTCCTTGGTCACCCGGATGTTGTGGAACGGGATGTCGTGGTTCACCACCACCTTCTGGTAATCCATGTGGTTCGAGATCACCGCCACGATGTCGATCGGCAGCGCCCCGATGCGCCAGCGGTAGAGCAGGTCATTGAGGCAGTGCCCGAAGCGCGAGACCATGATGATGACCTTCATCTTCTCGGCCTCGTCGTGGAACTCGTACTCCATCCCGAAGCGCTTCGCGGTCTCGGCGAAGCGCTCGCGCAGTTGCTCCAGCGTCGCGTCCTTTTCCGACATGACGCTGACGCGCATGAAGAAATTGCCGGTCTCGAAATCGTCGAACTGCGAGCTGTCGGTGATGTTGCAACCCTGCTCGGCGAGGAAGGCGGCGATCGCCGCGACGATGCCGCGGGTCGACGGGCAGGTCACGGTGAGGGCGAATTTGCTCATGCTCAGGTCTCCAGTCGTTGGGCGGCCGCGGAAAGCGCGTGCCAGAGGCTTTCCGCCGCCGAGCGCATGCCCAGCACCGCCAGCCGGGTGTCGCCGGAACGAATGACGAAGACGCTCATGTGATGCATGCGCGTGCGCGTCGCGCGACGGGGCGAAAGCGACGCGGGCGGCAGGTTGACCAGCTTTTCCGCCAGCGCCAGAAGCGCCTGCCCGCCCACCTCCGAGACGATCTCGAACACCACCCAGCCATCGGTCTGCTCGGTGACCGAGCAGCCGGGCGCCTGTTGCCGAACCGCGGCGGCGAAATCCTCCTCGGCGCGGCCTTGGGCGGCGATCATCCACTGGCCGGGGCCGGTCCAGAGCGCCTCGACGCCCTGCCCCGCAGCCCGGACCACATCT
>NZ_JBYNAH010000372.1:0-2485 GCF_059781815.1 Salipiger sp.
CGCCCTACCGCTGAGCCGAGAGAGATCGCCATGACCGCCACCCGCACCGCCCCTTCCGCAACACGCTGCCGCCCCGCGCGGCGGTGCGGCGGCGCGCTTGACCAAGGATCGACGGCATGACCGAAAAGACCCCGTTCGAGCTGATGATGCAGCAGGCGCAGGAGATGGCGAAGGCCTTCAACCCCGCGCTCGAGAGCTTCTCGCCCCGCGAGTACGAAAAGCTCTGGCCGACCATGCCCAAGGATTTCATGGAGTTCTGGTTTGGCCGCGGCATGTCGAAGGAGGGGCTGGACAGCAAGACCCGCCTTCTTCTCACGCTGGCGGGCTTGACGATGCAGGGCGCGCAGGCCGATACGCCGGTCAGGATGACCGTGCGCCACCTGATCGAGGCCGGCGCCAGCAAGGACGAGATCGCCGAGACCATCGCCCATATGTCGATGTTCGCCGGCATACCCGCCATGACCCGCGCCATGGAGCTTGCGCGCGAGGTGATGGAAGACAACAAGGATGACGAAGAATGACCGTGGTTGCCTTCTACCTGTTCGCGCTCTGCACCATCGTCGGCGGGCTGTTCACCGTGATCAGCCGCAACCCGGTGCACTCGGTGCTCTGGCTGATCCTCGCCTTCCTGAGCTCGGCGGGGCTCTTCGTGCTGCTGGGGGCGGAATTCGTCGCGATGCTGCTGGTCATCGTCTACGTGGGCGCGGTGGCGGTGCTCTTCCTCTTCGTGGTGATGATGCTCGATGTTGATTTCGCCGAGCTCCGGGCGGGGATGGCGAAATACATGCCGCTGGCGCTGCTGATCGGCGTCATCCTCCTGATGCAGCTGGGCATGGCCTTCGGCGTCTGGGAGACCTCCGAGATCGCCGCCTCGCAACTGTCGGCGCCGACGCCGCTGGCAGACGAGACCCAGAACACCGCGGCGCTCGGCCTGCTGCTTTATGACCGTTATTTCCTGCTGTTCCAGCTCGCCGGGCTGATCCTGCTGGTGGCGATGATCGGCGCCATCGTGCTGACCCTGCGCCACCGCCAGGACGTCAAGCGCCAGAACGTGCTGGCGCAGATGTACCGCGATCCGAAAAAGGCGATGGAACTCAGGGACGTGAAACCGGGGCAGGGGCTTTAACGCCGCCGCCCGTCTCGCGCCCGTGCGCGCGAGCGACAAGAACCGGGGCCTGCGGGTCCGACCAAAGACAAGTGCCCCCTGCGAGGGGCAGGAAAAGGGACAGCGATGAGCGTAGCCAGTTGGATAGCCATCTTTTTCGCGGGGATCTTCGTTCCCGTCGTCCTCGGGGTGCGCCAGTCGCGGCGCCGCAACGGAGAGCGCACATGATCGGAGTCGAGCATTACCTCACAGTGGCGGCGGTGCTGTTCGTCACCGGCATCTTCGGGATCTTCCTGAACCGGAAGAACGTCATCATCCTGCTCATGAGCATCGAGCTGATCCTGCTTTCGGTGAACATCAACTTCGTCGCCTTCTCGGCGCATCTGGGCGATCTCGCGGGGCAGGTCTTCACGCTCTTCGTGCTCACCGTGGCCGCCGCCGAGGCGGCGATCGGCCTCGCGATCCTCGTCTGCTTCTTCCGCAACCGCGGCTCGATCGCCGTGGAAGACGTCAACGTGATGAAAGGCTAAGCCCCGATGGAGACGATCATCCTCTTCGCGCCGCTCGTGGGCGCCATCATCGGTGGCTTCGGCTGGAAGATCATCGGCGAGACCGCCGCGATGTGGACCACCACCGGCCTGCTGTTCCTGGCCTGCCTGCTGTCTTGGATCGTGTTCCTGACGCTGGGCGAGGCGCACACCGTGTCGCTGTTCCGCTTCATCGAGAGCGGCACGCTCTCGACCGAATGGGCGATCCGCGTCGACCGCCTCACCGCGATCATGCTGATCGTGGTGACCACGGTCTCGGCGCTCGTGCACCTCTACAGCTTCGGCTACATGGCGCATGACCCGCAGTTCGAGCACACCCCGTACAAGGCGCGCTTCTTCGCCTATCTCTCGCTCTTCACCTTCGCGATGCTGTCGCTGGTGACCGCCGACAACCTCGTGCAGATGTTCTTCGGCTGGGAGGGCGTGGGTCTGGCCTCGTACCTGCTGATCGGCTTCTACTACAAGAAACCCTCGGCCAACGCCGCGGCGATGAAGGCCTTCGTGGTCAACCGGGTCGGCGATTTCGGCTTTGCGCTGGGGATCTTCGGGCTGTTCTACCTGACCGACAGCATCCAGTTCGACATCATCTTCAACCAGGTGCCGAACATCGCCGAGACCCAGCTGCACTTCCTGTGGCGCGAGTGGAACGCGGCCAACCTGATCGCCTTCCTGCTGTTCATCGGCGCGATGGGCAAATCGGCGCAGCTGCTGCTGCACACCTGGCTGCCCGACGCGATGGAAGGCCCGACCCCGGTTTCTGCGCTGATCCACGCCGCCACCATGGTGACGGCGGGCGTCTTCCTCGTCTGCCGCATGTCGCCGCTGATGGAAT
>NZ_JBYNAH010000130.1:0-14275 GCF_059781815.1 Salipiger sp.
GGTGGCAAGCGTGCGATGGAGGAGTATATCGGGCAGCGACGCGTGCAGCCGCACTTCGCCAATGCGCGCTCGATCCGCAACGCGCTCGACCGGGCGCGGCTGCGGCAGGCCAACCGGCTGTTCGAGACCTCGGACGGCCCGCTCGACGCCACGGCGCTGAGCACCATCACGGAGGCGGACATCCGCGCCAGCCGCGTCTTCCGGGGCGGGCTCGACGTGGACCGCGCGCAAAGGGAGACATGCGCATGAGCTTCGACCGTTCGATCAAGATCGCCCCGTCGATCCTGTCGGCCGATTTCGCCAATTTCGGTGCCGAGATCCAAGCCATCGAGGCGCAGGGCGCCGACTGGGTGCACGTGGACGTCATGGACGGGCATTTCGTGCCCAACCTGACCTTCGGCCCGCCGGCGGTGAAGGCGTTCCGTCCGCATGTGAAGACCTTCATGGACGTGCACCTGATGATCGCCCCGGTGGACCCCTATATCGAGGCCTATGCCGAGGCCGGCGCCGACATGATCACCGCCCATATCGAGGCCGGCCCGCATATCCACCGCACCCTGCAGGCGATCAAGGCCCAGGGCGTGAAGGCGGGCGTGGTCCTGAACCCCGGCACCCCGGCGGAGGCCGTGGCCGATGTGCTCGACCTCTGCGACATGGTGCTGATCATGACGGTGAACCCCGGTTTCGGCGGCCAGAAGTTCATCCATTCCGGTGTCGAGAAGACCCGCAAGGTGCGCCAGATGATCGGCGACCGGCCGATCCACATCCAGATCGACGGCGGCATCACGCCGGAGACCGCGCCGCTGGTGGTCGAGGCCGGGGCCGATGTTCTGGTGGCGGGCTCTGCCGTGTTCAAGGGCGGCTCTGTCGACACGCCCGAGGTCTACGGCGCCAACATGCGCGCCATCCGCGAGGCCGCCGAGGGCGCCCGCGCCAAGGCGGCCTGAGCCATGCCGGTCGTCCCGCCCGTCTGCGATTTCGGCCGGCCCGCGCCGGGCTTTTCGCTGCCGGGCACGGACGGCCGGAACCACACCTACCGCGACATTGCCGGGCCGAAGGGCACGGTGGTGATGTTCATCTGCAACCACTGCCCCTACGTGCTCGCGGTGCTCGACCGCATCATCCGCGATGCGCGCGATCTGCAGGCGCTGGGCATCGGCGTTGTGGCGATCAGCGCCAACGACGCCGAGGCCTACCCGCAGGACAGCTTCGCCAACATGAAGGCGATGGCGGAGCAGAAGGGCTTTCCCTTCCCCTATCTCTACGACGAGGGACAGGGCGTGGCCCGCGCCTACGGCGCCGCCTGCACGCCGGACTTCTTCGGCTACGACGCCAACGGCGGGCTGCAATATCGCGGCCGGCTCGACGCCTCGCGCAAGCAGGCCGGCCCCACCGAGCTGCGCCGCGACCTCTTCGAGGCGATGAAACTTGTCGCCGAGACCGGGCATGGCCCGAAGGAACAGATCCCCTCGATGGGCTGTTCGATCAAATGGAAGCCCGCCTGACCGGCGGTCCCGCCCAGCCCCAAGCCACGAAGGACTGCCCATGACCGCCCCCGTGACCATGACCGCGATTGTCTTCGACCTCGACGGCACGCTGATCGACAGCGCGCCCGACCTGCACCTCGCCGCCAACCTCGTGCTGCGCGACGAGGGGCTGCCCGAGATCAGTTTCGAGCAGGCCCGCAGCTTCATCGGCAAGGGCGCGGCGGTGCTGATCAGCCGGGTGATGGAGGCGGTTGGGCTGGGCGACGATGCCGAGGAGCACGCCCGTCTGCTGGCCAAGTTCATGGCCCATTACGAGGGCGAGCCCGCCAACACCGTGCTGTATCCCGGCGTGGTGGACGCGCTGGCCCGGCTCGAGGCGGCGGGATATCCGATGGGGCTCTGCACCAACAAGCCCGAGGCGCCCACCCGCATCGCGCTGCGGCATTTCGGGCTCGAGCGCTTCATGCGGGCGGTCTCGACCGCCGACACCCTGCCCGAGCGCAAGCCCGACCCGGCACCGCTGCGCCACGTGGTGAACGCCCTCGGCACCGGCCCGGCGCTCTACGTAGGCGACAGCGAGGTCGATGCCGAGACGGCCCAGCGCGCCGGCCTGCCCTTTGCGCTCTATACCGAGGGCTATCGCAAGACGCCGATCTCGGAGCTCTACCACACCTATATCTTCGACCATTTCGACCAGCTGCCCGAGCTCGTCGCGCGCCACTCAGCGGGCGTGGAGGCATGAGCGCCCCGCTCCGGGCGTTGATCTTCGACGTCGACGGCACGCTGGCCGAGACCGAGGAGGCGCACCGGCAGGCCTTCAACGACACCTTCGCGCGGGACGGGCTGGGATGGCACTGGAGCCGCGAGGACTATCGCCGGCTTCTGAAGACCACCGGCGGCAAGGAGCGGATGCGCGCTTTCCTCGCCGAGACCGGGCAGAGCGGCAAGGGTCTCGACATCCCGGCGCTGCACTCGGCGAAGACGGCGCGCTATGTGCAGATCCTCGAGAGCGGTGGGCTTTGCCTGCGCGATGGAGTCGACGCGCTGATGGCGGCGGCACGCGCAAGCGGCATGCAGTTGGCCATCGCCACCACCACCAGCCGGCCCAATGTCGAGGCGCTCTGTCGCTGCTGCTGGGAAAAGGCGGCGGCGGAGGTCTTCGACGTGATCGCGGCGGGCGACGAGGTGGCGGCGAAGAAGCCGGCACCGGATGTCTATGCGCTGGCGCTGGAGCGGCTGGGCTTGCCCGCAGACGAGACGCTGGCGTTGGAGGACAGCCGCAACGGCGTGCTTTCGGCGAAGGCGGCGGGGATCGCCGTGTTGGTGACGCCGTCGGTCTATACCGAGGGCGAGGATTTTACCGGCGCCGAAATCGTCGCCTCGCTGGCGCCGGGTGACCTGCCGGAACGCTACCGCGCGGCGCTGTCCGTGGGCGTCTGACCGTCCGGCATGACCGCCTTCAGCCCGCAGGCTTGACCGCCACGAGGTCGATCAGCGCCGAGAGCCCCTTGTGCCCGTGGCCCTCGTCGAGCTCGGCCTCGTAGCTTTCGAGCACCCGGATCTCGAGATCCGCAAACGCCTCGCGCAGCAGCTCTTCGGTATAGAGGTTCTCCACCGCCTTCGGCCCGCCGGTGCCGTAGACCAGCTGCTTGGGCGTATAGCCGTGCAGCATCAGCACGCCGCCGGGCCGCAGCGCCCGCACCATGCGGGCAAAGAGCCGCCCCCGCGCCTCGGGGCCGACGAACTGGATGAACACCCCGAGCACGAGATCAAAGGCGGCCTCGGGCCAGTCCCAGGCCTCGAGATCAGCGACCTCGTAGGCCACCTCGACCCCGGCCTCCTGCGCCAGCTTGCGCGCCTTGGCGATGGCCGAGGGCGCGCCGTCCCACGCGGTGACCGAGAGCCCCTTCTGCGCGAGGAAGACCGAGTTGCGCCCCTCGCCATCGGCCACCGAGAGCGCGCTCGCGCCGGGCGTCAGCCACTCCTCGTGCTTGCGCAAGAACGTCGCCGGGGCGCGGCCAAAGACGTAGTCCTCGGTGTTGAAACGCTCTTCCCACATGCTTGCCTCTCCCGTCTGGCCTGCCGAAAAGGTAGCCGCCCATGGCGCCCTTGCAAGCGCGACACTGTAACCTTCCCCACCGGAAAGTCATTTGACGCCAGCAACGCGCCATTGCCATAAGCTATGGAAAATTTGGAAAAACACCGCACGACCGGGGAGGATCCCAGATGAAATCCATGCTTGCCGCCGCAGCGCTTGCGGCCGCGCTCGCCATGCCGGCCCTGGCCGATCCCGACCCGACCGACTGGGACGCGGTGACCGCCGAGGCGCAGGGCCAGACCGTCTACTGGAACGCCTGGGGCGGCTCGGACGTGATCAATGACTTCATCGCCTGGATCGGCGAGCAGGCGGCAGAGCAGGGCGTGACGCTCGAGCACGTGAAGCTTACCGACACCGCCGAGGCGGTGAGCCGGGTGCTGGCCGAGAAGAGCGCCGGCAAGGACGATGGCGGCGGCATCGACCTCATCTGGATCAACGGCGAGAACTTCGCCTCGATGAAGGAGGGCGGGCTGCTCTTCGGGCCCTGGGCCGAGGCGCTGCCCAACCGCGCCCTGACCGATCCCGAGAACACCGCGCTGACGGCGGATTTCACCGTGCCGACCGACGGCATGGAAAGCCCGTGGGGCATGGCGCAGCTGGTGTTCTTCCACGACAGCGCCCGCCTCGCAGAGCCCCCGCGCAGCATGTCCACGCTGCTGGCCTGGGCGCAGGCCAACCCCGGCCGCTTCACCTTTCCGCAGCCGCCGGATTTCCTTGGCGCGACCTTCCTGAAACAGGCGCTGATCGAGTTCTCGCCCGACATGATCGCCCTTGAGGGCCCGGTCGAGGATGCCGATTACGAGGCCACCACCGCGCCGCTCTGGGCCTTCATGGACGAACTGACGCCGAACCTCTGGCGGCAGGGCCGGGCCTATCCGCAGAACGGCGCGCGGCTGGTGCAGCTGATGGCCGACAACGAGATCGACATCGGCTTCGATTTCAACCCCAACGCCGCCTCCAACGCCATTGCCAACGGCCAGCTGCCCGACAGCGTGCGCAGCCACGTGCACGAGGGCGGCACCTTGGGCAACGCGAGCTTCGTCGCCATCCCCTACAACGCCAATGCCAAGGCCGGCGCCATGGTGGTGGCCGATATCCTGCTCTCACCCGAGGCGCAGGCCCGCATGGCCGACCCGGAGGTCTGGGGTCTTGGCACCGTGCTCGACGTGGCCTCCCTCGAGCCCGAGCAGCTGCTGCTCTTCGACCGCATCGAGTTTGGCCCCGCGACGCTCAAGCCCGAGGAGCTGGGCGAGACCCTGCCCGAGCCGCACCCGTCGTGGATGGTGAAGCTCGAGGAAGACTGGACCGCGCGCTACGGCGTCGCACAGTAAATCATGTCCCTGCTCCGGCGCGCCCCGGCCCTGACGCTGCTGGTGATGCTCTGCCCGGTTCTTGCCGGGCTGGCGGGCACGCTGCTTCCGGCTTTCGGCATTATGCCGGCGCTGGGGCGGGTCGAGCCGGGGCTGATGCCGTTCTCCGAGCTCGCCGCCTGGCCCGGACTGCCGCGCGCGGTCGCGCTGAGCCTTGGCACCGGGCTGGGCGCGACCCTGCTGGCGCTGGCGCTCACGATGCTGATCTGCGCCGGCTGGCAGGGCACACGCGCCTTCCACTGGCTCGAGCGCGCGCTCTCGCCGCTGCTCTCGGTGCCGCATGCCGCCGCGGCCTTCGGCCTCGCCTTCCTGATCGCGCCCTCCGGCTGGATCGCCCGCGCGCTGGCGCCGCTTCTCGGCTGGGAGCGCCCGCCGGACCTCTTGATCCTGCAGGACCCTTGGGGGCTGTCGCTGACCGCCGGGCTGGTGGTCAAGGAGATGCCCTTCCTGCTTCTGATGACGCTCGCCGCCCTGCCCGCCCTGCGCCCCGGCCAAAGCCTCGCCACCGCGCGCAGCCTCGGCTACGGGCGCAGCGCCGGCTGGCTCAAGACGGTGTTTCCCCGGCTCTACCCGCAGATCCGCCTGCCAGTCTACGCGGTGCTGGCCTTCTCGATGAGCGTGGTCGACGTGGCGATGATCCTCGGCCCAAACACGCCGCCGACGCTCGCCGTGCAGGTGCTGCGCTGGATGAACGATCCCGACCTCGCGCTGCGCCTGCGTGGTGCGGCGGGCGCGCTGCTGCAACTGGCGCTGACGCTGGGCGCGCTGGGGATCTGGCGGCTGGGCGAGATCGCCGTGGCGCGCATGGGCCGCGCCTGGATCGAGACCGGCGCGCGCAGCGCTCACGACGCCCCGGTGCGGGCGCTCGCCATCGGGGCCGGCGCGCTTTCGGCGCTGGCGATCATCCTCGGGCTTGCGGCGCTCGGCGTGTGGTCGGTGGCGGGGTTCTGGGGCTTCCCGGCGATGCTGCCCGATGCCTTCACCGCCAAGAGCTGGATGAAACAGGGGCCGCAGCTCCTTTCCCCCGCCGGCGACACCGCGCTGATCGCGCTTGTCGCCACCGGCGTGGCGCTGGCGCTGGTGCTGGCCTGTCTCGAGGCCGAGCACCGCTTCGGCCTGCGGCCCTCGGCGCGGGCGCTCTGGTTGCTCTACCTGCCGCTCATCGTGCCGCAGATCGCCTTCCTGCCGGGCCTGCAGATCCTCGCGCTGGTGAGCGGGGTCGACGGCACCTTGGCAGCGGTGATCGCGGCGCATGTGATCTTCGTGCTGCCTTACATCTTCCTGTCGCTGGCCGATCCCTGGCGCGGCTGGGACCGGCGCAACGCCCTCGTGGGTCACGCCCTCGGCGCCAGCCCGGCGCGGGTGTTCTGGCGCCTGCGCCTGCCGATGCTGCTGCGCCCGGTGCTGACCGCGGCTGCCGTGGGCTGCGCGGTCTCGGTCGGGCAGTTCCTGCCAACGTTGCTCCTGGGCGGCGGACGGGTGCAGACCCTGACCACCGAGGCGGTGGCGCTGGCCTCGGGCGGGGCGCGGCGGGTGATCGGGGTCACCGCGCTGGCCCAGACCGCGAGCGCCTTCCTGCCCTTCGCGCTGGCGCTACTGATCCCGGCGCTGGTCTGGCGCAACCGCAAGGGGCTGAGACATGGCTGACGGGTTGGTTCTGGAGAATATCGAGATCCGTCAGGGCGACCGCCGCCTCCTTGCGCTCGACGCCCGCGTGGCGCCGGGAGAAGTCCTGACCGTGATGGGCCCCTCGGGCTCCGGCAAGTCGACCCTTCTGGCGGCGATCACCGGCGCGCTCGACCCGGCCTTTGCACTCTCGGGTCGCATCCTGCTCGACGGCGAGGACGTGACGCATCTCCCGACCGAGCGCAGGCGCATCGGCATCCTGTTCCAGGACGAGCTGCTGTTCCCGCATCTCTCGGTCGGCGGCAACCTCGCCTTCGGGCTGACGCCCTTGCTGCGCGGTCGCGCGGCGCGGCGCGCGCGCATCGACCGGGCTCTGACCGAGATCGGGCTGGACGGCTTCGCCAACCGCGACCCGGCCACGCTCTCGGGCGGCCAGAAGGCCCGCGTGGCTCTGATGCGCACGCTTCTGGCCGAGCCCCGCGCGCTGTTGCTAGACGAGCCGTTTTCGCGGCTCGATGCGGCGCGGCGCGGGCAGATCCGCGAGTTGGTCTTCACCCGCGCGAAGGCCCAGCGCCTGCCGGTCCTGCTGGTCACACACGACCGCGAGGATGCCCGAGCCGCAGGCGGAGGGCTGATCGAGCTCGACGCCTAGAGGCGCCCTCAGCCGACTCGCTTGAGCCGGTCCTCGAGCTCCTTGGCGTAGTCCGCCATCTTCACCCGGAAGCGTTTCTCGATGCTCGACTTGCCAAGCTTCATCGACTGCACCATGAGCCGCGCCGACAGCGTCTTGGGATGCAGCGCCACTTTCATGCCCACGCGGGTGCGGCTGCGCGACAGCGCCACGAAGTCGATCTCGGTCACCGTCTCGAGCCCGCCCGAGACGGCGTGGTAGGTAAGCGCATTCGGCGGATCGTATTCGGTCAGGGTCACGTCGGCGGTCCGGGTCTTGCCGCGAAACGCGAAACTCGCCTGCCAGCTCATGCCGCGCGCAGTGCCTGCCCCGCCGTCGGAGGTGCGCCGCACGTCGATGCTGCGGCGCATGATCTGGCGTTCGATCTGCTCGAAATCGGTGGCCTGGGCGAAGACCTGTTCGAGCGGTGCCTCGATATCCTCGCGGGTGGTGAATTCCATCTGCTCTCTGCCCCGTTCTGCCTGAGGGTGTGTTGGCGGTCAGTCTTGCCTCAATCCAGACGGTCCGCAAGCCAGTTGCGCAGCAGGAAATTCGCGATCGATCCGCGCCTTGCCGGTTGCAGCGCCGGGTTCGAGCCATCGAAGGCCGCCGCCAGTTCCTCGCGGCTGACCCAGCGCGCGGTCTCGATCTCGTTCGGGTCGATCTCGATGGTATCGCTCTCGGCCTCGCCGTGGCAGCCGATCATCAGCGAGGCGGGAAACGGCCAGGGCTGGCTGGCAAGGTAGCGCACCGCGCCCACCTTGATGCCGGCCTCCTCGACCACCTCGCGCCGCACCGCCGCCTCAAGCGTCTCTCCCGGCTCCACGAAACCCGCGAGGCAGGAGAACATGCCCTCGGGCCAGCCCGGAGAGCGCCCCAGCAGGCAGGCATTGCCGCGGGTGATCAGCATGATCACCACCGGGTCGGTGCGTGGGAAATGATGGGCGCCGCAGGACGGGCAGATGCGCTGCCAGCCAGCCATGAAGACATCGCTCCTGGTGCCGCAACGGGCGCAGAAGCCGTGGCTCTGGTGCCAACCAAAGAGCGCGCGGGCGGTGGCACCAAGCTCGGCGTCGCGCGGGGTGAGCTGGGTCAAGAGCGCCCGCAGCTCGACGAAGCGCGCCCCCGGACAGGCCGGGTGGAGCTGCTCGGAGCTGTCGAGGAAACCGGCCTCGCCGGGCGCCTCGCCCTCCGGCTCCCAGCCCGAGATGTCATGGGAGAAGATGGCACCGGTCTCATCGCGCCCGAGAAACAACGGCTCGCCGCGCGCATCGCTCAGCACGGGATGGTCGAGCGGCAGGCGGCAGAGACCGGAATCGTCCTCGGAGATCAGGACCTTGCCCCGCCAGAGCAGGATCGTGCGTGTCTCTTTCGCCTGCATCAGCGCCGCCAGCGCCGGGATATCGCCGCGCAGCTCCGCCGCCCGGTCGAGCCCGGATCCGCCGAATGTCACCTCTTCCGCATGTCGCATGACTGCCCTTGCCCCCTGATTTTCTTCACACTGGCCCACGGGATCCCATGGCCAATCCGCCTCACCATGGCAAACCTGCCCACGCGATCCCATCGCAAACGCGCCTCACCGTGGCAAACCTGCCCATGCGATCCCATCACGACCACGCCTCACCATGGGAAACCCGCCCACGCGATCCCATCGCGATCCCGCCTCACCACGGGAAACCCGCCCACGCGATCCCATGCCCCGCCCCCCGCGCGATGGGAAACCGGCCCACCAAATGCCATGACACGCCCATCTCAGCGTGGCAAACCTGTTCGCGGAGGCCGGTTCCGCGACGGAACCCTCTCCTGAAGGTTGAGTTGCAGGGTTTTGTCTTCTCGTGTGATCTCAGTGTTGGAAAACTGGTCCAAAAGCGAATCGCGCATCAGCTGGAGAGCCGCCCATGACCCGTTTCAACCCTTCCGAACTCACCCGCCGTTCGTTCCTGGCGGGCACAGCCGCGGGCTCCGCCTTGATTGCACTGCACCCATATTCCGCCCGAGCCGCAGCCAACCAGGCACATCTTCGGATCATCGAGACGACCGATCTGCACGTGCACGTGATGCCCTATGACTACTATTCCGACAAACCGGTCGACACCGTGGGCCTGTCGCGCACCGCGACGCTGATCAACGGCATCCGCGCCGAGGCCACCAACTCCCTGCTGCTCGACAATGGCGATTTCCTGCAGGGCAACCCGATGGGCGATTACGTCGCCTACGAGCGCGGCATGAAAGAGGGCGACACCCACCCGGTGATCGACGCGATGAACGCGGTGGGCTTCGACGCCGGCACCATCGGCAACCACGAGTTCAACTACGGGCTCGAGTTCCTGATGAAATCCACCGCCGGGGCGCAGTTTCCCATCGTGCTGGCCAATGTCTCGAAGAGCCTCGGCGCCAACCCGCGCGAGGACGAGACGCTCTACAAACCCTATGTCATCCTCGAGCGCGAGCTCACCGACGGGGCCGGCAATGCTCATCCGATCAAGGTCGGCGTCATCGGCTTCACCCCGCCGCAGGTGATGAACTGGGACCGCAAGCATCTCGAGGGCAACGTGATGGCGCGCGACATCGTCGAGACCGCCCGCGCCTGGGTGCCGCAGATCGTCGAGGACGGTGCCGACATCGTCATCGCGCTGAGCCATTCCGGCATCGGCTCGGCCGATCACGAGGACGGCATGGAAAACGCCTCGGTGCCGCTGGCCGGCGTCGACGGGATCGACGCGGTGATGACCGGGCACAGCCACCTCGTCTTCCCCTCGCCGACCTATGCCGATTACGCCGCGGTCGACGTGGATGCCGGCACGATCCACGGCAAGCCCGCGGTGATGGGCGGCTTCTGGGGCTCGCATATGGGCCTGATCGACCTGCTGCTCGAGCGCGACGGCGATGGCTGGCGCGTGGTCTCGGCCACCACCGAGGCGCGCCCGATCTCGCAGCGCAACGAGGACCGCTCGGTCACCGCGCTCGTCGAGGATGCGCCAGAGGTGCTGGCCTCGGTCGAACAGGCGCATGAGGAGACGCTGGCCTATGTGCGCCGCGCCGTGGGCAAGACCTCGGCGCCGCTCTACAGCTATTTCGCGCTGGTGGCGGACGACCCCTCGGTGCAGATCGTCTCGAACGCGCAGACCTGGTATATCGAGCAGATGCTCGCAGGCACCGAGCACGAGGGGCTGCCGATCCTCTCAGCCGCGGCGCCGTTCAAGGCCGGCGGGCGCGGCGGGCCGGAGTATTATACCGATGTCCCCGAGGGCGACATCGCCATCAAGAACGTCGCCGATCTCTACCTTTACCCCAACACCGTGCGCGCGGTGAAGGTGACCGGCGCCCAGCTCAAGGACTGGCTCGAGCGCTCGGCGGGGATGTTCAACCAAATCGCGCCCGGCGCGCAGGATGCGGCACTGCTGAACCCCGACTTCCCGAGCTACAATTTCGACGTGATCGACGGGGTGAGCTACAGGATCGACCTGTCGCAGCCCTCGAAATTCGGCCCTAAGGGCGAACTCGAGGCTCCCGACGCCAACCGCATCATGGATCTGACCTTCGACGGCGCGCCGGTGACCGAGGACATGGAATTCGTCATCGCCACCAACAACTACCGCGCCTCGGGCGGCGGCAGCTTCCCGGGCACCGGCGACACCATCATCTTCGAGGCGCCCGACACCAACCGCGACGTCATCGTGCGCTACATCGTCGAGCAGGGCACGATCAATCCCAGCGCCGACGGCAACTGGTCCTTCGCGCCGATGCCCGACACCACGGTGCTGTTCGAGACCGGCCCCGCCGCCCGCGCCTATGCCGAAAGCGTGCCCGGGCTGAGCCTCGAGGATGCGGGCGACACCGACGAAGGCTTTGCGCTCTTCCGCATCGCGCTCTGATGCGCCGATCCCGGCCCGTGTTTGCGGGCCGGGGTTGCGAATCCGTTCCAAAGACCCTAGATCACGCCTCGAGAGGTTGGCGCGGGCAGGCGCCTCGCCAACCCGGTCAGGTCCGGAAGGAAGCAGCCGTAACGAGCCCCGCTTGGGTCGTTGTCCAGCCTCTCACTTCAGCCCTCTTCACATGAGCGACATGTCTCGAGATACGCGAGGGCGCCGCGCCGCCACTGGCAGTCCGAGCCATCTTCCCCCGGACAGACCCGCCAAATGCGGTGCAAGGCGGGTGTTTCCCCGCGTAACGACACCCCTGCATGAACCGGGGCCGTCCGCCCAAGATTTTTCGGACGAAAAATCTTAAGGCCAAGAAAATTATGCTAATTTTCTTGGCCCCGCTCAGTCGCCGTGCCGGTGGAACACGGCAGCCTGTCGCGGCGCTGCCATCGCCCAGTCCATCTGCGCCTCGGTCTCGACCGCGCAGGGCCGGACACCGCGCAGCCGCGACAATGCCTCGTCCGGCGCCTCGCCGGCTTCGATCATCAGCCGCAGCGCCACCATGCCAGACCGGCCGCAGCCGCCCCGGCAATGCACCAGAACGCGCCCGCCACCGCGCAGCGCATGCAGCGCGGCGCGGCTGACCTCGGGCCAGCGGGCCTCGAACTCGGCGCAGGGCACATCAAAATCCAAGATCGGCAGATGCTCCCACCGCGCGCCGTGATCGGCGACGAACCCACCGACCGAGCCCGCCCCGGCGGCCTCGAATTCGGCGCTGCTGACCAGCGAGATCACCAGCGACGGGCGCCAGTCCGCCACGTGCTGCAAATCGCCCACGATGTCTCCACCCGCGCCCGGAAGGGGCGAGATCGCAAGGATTCCATCCAGAACCCGGAGCGCGTGCAGGATCGTCATTCAGAGGCTCGATGCGTTGAACGTGTCACATCCGCCAATGCTGCCCGATTCGTAGCCTCTTGCGAACCAGCTTTCGCGCTGCTCCGAGGTGCCGTGGGTGAAGGTGTGCGGCTGCGGCACCCGCCCGGCGCTGCGCTGCAGGTGATCGTCACCGATCATCCGCGCCGCGTTCAGCGCCTCGGCCATGTCGCCCGGCTCGAGCAGCCCGTCGACGTGATGCGCCCAGACCCCGGCAAGGCAATCCGCCTGCAGCTCGAGCCGCACGGTGATGGCGTTGGCCTGCGCCTCGCTCGCCCGCTGGCGCACCGCGTTTACCTGATCGAGGATGCTAAGCTCGTCCTGCACGTGGTGCGCGACCTCGTGCGCGATCACGTAGGCGGCGGCGAAATCGCCCTCCGCCCCGAGCCGCTGCGACAGCGTCGCGAAGAACTGGGTATCGAGATAGGCCTTCTGGTCGAGCGGGCAGTAGAACGGTCCGGTCGCGCCGCTGGCGCCACCGCAGGGCGACGAGGTCGTGCCCGAGAACAGCACCAGCACCGGCGGCTCGTAGGGCGCCCCCACCTCGCGAGGGAAGATCTCGCTCCAGACCTCTTCAGTGGTGGCGAGCACCTGCGAGGAGAACTCCGCCGCCGCCTCTTCCTGCGGGGTGATTTCGCGCTGGGTGCTGGTCTGCGTGCTGCCCTCGAGGATCGGCGTCACATCGATGCCGGTGAAATAGCCAAGCGCCAGCACCAGCAGGACGCCGACGCCTCCAAGCCCGCCGATCGCGATGCCGCCGCCGCCCCTGCCGCGACGGTCCTCGATATTGCTGCTGCGTCTGACACCCCTGAGCCGCATGGGCCGATCCTCCTCTGTGGCGGCGCGACCATCACGCCACCGTGAGCCATGCGAAGAGAACGCCCCAGCGGGCGTTTGGTTCACCCCGATTTTCCGCCTCGCGCCCGGTTTACCTCGGACGGCCGCGCGCATACCTTGGGCGGGTCCCGTCACCCGGAAGGCCCCCGATGTCCGAGCAATCGCCCAAGTACCAGGTTCTCGCCCGCAAGTACCGCCCCGAGACCTTTGCCGATCTCGTCGGTCAGGACGCCATGGTGCGCACGCTCAAGAATGCCTTCAAGGCCGGGCGCATCGCGCAGGCCTTCATCATGACCGGCATCCGCGGCACCGGTAAGACCACCACCGCCCGGATCATCGCCAAGGGCATGAACTGCATCGGCGTCGATGGCGAAGGCGGCCCCACCACCGAGCCCTGCGGCCACTGCGAGCATTGCAAGGCGATCATGGAAGGCCGCCATGTCGACGTGATCGAGATGGACGCCGCCTCCAACACCGGCGTCGGCGACATCCGCGAGATCATCGACAGCGTGCATTACCGGGCGGCCTCGGCGCGCTACAAGATCTACATCATCGACGAGGTCCACATGCTCTCGAACAGCGCCTTCAACGCGCTGCTCAAGACGCTGGAGGAGCCGCCGGCGCATGTGAAATTCATCTTCGCCACCACCGAGATCCGCAAGGTGCCGGTGACGGTGCTGTCGCGCTGCCAGCGCTTCGACCTGCGCCGCATCGAGCCCGAGGTGATGATCGCCCTGCTGCGCAAGATCGCGACCTCCGAGGGCGCCGAGATCAGCGACGACGCGCTGGCGCTGGTCACCCGCGCCGCCGAGGGCTCGGCCCGTGATGCCACCTCTCTGCTCGACCAGGCGATCAGCCACGGCGCCGGCGAGACCACCGCCGAGCAGGTCCGCGCCATGCTGGGCCTCGCGGATCGCGGCCGGGTGATGGATCTGTTCGAGAAGATCATGTACGGCGACGCCCCCGGCGCGCTGACCGAGCTCTCGGAGCAATATGCCGATGGCGCCGACCCGCTGGCGGTGCTGCGTGACCTGGCCGAGATCACCCATTGGACCTCGGTGGTGAAGATCACCCCCGAGGCCGCCGAGGATCCGACGATTTCGCCCGACGAGCGCGCCCGTGGCGAGACCATGGCCGCCAATCTCGGGATGCGCGCGCTGACCCGCATGTGGCAGATGCTGCTCAAGGCGCTCGACGAGGTGGCGCAGGCGCCCAACGCCATGATGGCCGCCGAGATGGCGGTGATCCGGCTGACCCACGTCGCCGAGCTGCCGTCGCCCGAAGAGCTTCTGCGCAAGCTGCAGGACACCCCGCCGCCGCCCCCGCCGCCGTCGGGCCCCGGTGGCGGCTATGCCCACGCGCCCGCCGGCGGCGGCGCCCAGGCGACCGGC
>NZ_JBYNAH010000373.1:0-2481 GCF_059781815.1 Salipiger sp.
GAGGGGCTGCTCTACGAGCAAATGCCGCAGAAACTGCGCGACCGCGACCCGCTGGTCGAGGCCTGCCGTTTCTCCGAGGCCAAGGACGCCCGCCTGCCCGGCTTCGGCAAGAAGCTCTATCGCTTCGTCGAGCCGCTGTTTGCCGATGCCGGCCCCGACCGGATGCGCATCGTCAAGGCCGCCTGCCTGCTGCACGACGTGAGCTGGCGCGCCCATCCCGACTACCGGGCGCAGACCTGCTTCGACAATGCCACGCGTGCCAATCTCGGCGGCCTCAACCACCCTGAGCGGGTGTTTCTCGGCCTCGCCCTGCTGCACCGCTACAAGAACAAGCGCGAGGGCCTGTTCGAGGATTACTACGCGCTGCTGAGCGAAGACGAACTGCAGGAGGCCGAGGTGCTCGGCAAGGCCATGCGCTTCGGCTCGATGCTGTGGATGTCGGATGTCAGCAAGGAAGACGGGGCCTCGCTCGACTGGGATTCCAAGGCGAAACGGCTGTCGCTGCGGATGACCGCCGATGTCGCGCCGCTCTACGGCGAGGTCGCCGAGGCGCGGTTCAAGTCGCTGGCGCGGGCGCTGAACGCCGAGGACATGCAGGTCAAGATCGACTGAGACAACGCACCGTCTCGGCGCAAGCGATGTGGTCCGCGAGACGCGAGCACTTTCCCTTATCCGGCAAGAGATCGCCTGACCGGCAAGCTCAAAGCTCGATCTCGCGATCGGGTGGCGTGCCGTCGAGCGGCGGCAGGTCGCGCTCGCGCTTCGGCCAGTCGCGGTCGCGCGGCAAGATCCCGTTCTCATCGCTTTCCAGCGGCTCGCGGCGGCGCAGAATGATATCGCCATTCGGCAGCATCTCGGGCGGGTGATAGACCGACCAGTCCTTCACCTTGCCCATCAGATCCTGCAGCGCCGGGCCCATCTCCTCGCGGAAGCTGCGCAGCGCCGGCTCCATCTCGCCGGCCAGATCCTCGAGCTCGCGCAGGGCGGGGTCGAGCTCGCCCATCAGCCCCTCGAAGAACATCTGCGCGCCGCGCTTCATCAGGCCACCGCCATCGGGCGGCGCTTCCCCGGCATCCTGTGCGGCGACGGGCATGGCCAGAAGGCTGGCCGAGAGGCAGAGGGCGGCAAGCTGTTTCATGCCCTGAATATAGGGCGGCCGGCGGCCCTGAGAAGAGGCTGCGGCGTCAGAGCGCCTCGGTGCGGTAGAGCCGGATCTTCAGCGAGCCATGCGCCACCGGCGGCCCGGGTGGCAGGAACGGCAACCCGGTCTCGCGCGCCAGCCCCGGCTCGGAGGTGACGATGCCGACGCGCCAGCCGCGGAACCGCTGCTTGAGCACCTCGCCAAGGCTGCGGTGCAGCGCGTGCAGCGGCCCCGGCTTGCCGATCCGTGCGCCATAGGGCGGGTTGACCATGACGAGCCCCGGCGGCCCCTCAGGCGGCTCGAGCGCACTGACCGGCTGGCAGGTGAAGCGGGTAATCTCCGACACGCCGGCCCGCTCCGCGTTGGCGGTGGCCGAACGCACCGCGCCGGCATCCCGGTCGAAGCCGTGGAAGCGCAACGCCGTCTCGTGCGGCGCCTGCGCCGCCCTGAGTGCCGCCCAGGCCTCGGGATCGAACCCGGCCAGCCGCTCGAAATCGAAGTGCCGGCTGCGCCCCGGCGCCAGACCGGCGGCAATCTCCGCGGCCTCCAGTACGAAGGTGCCCGAGCCGCACATCGGATCGACCACCGGCTCCTCGCCGCGATAGCCGCACTCGCGCAGGAACAGCGCCGCCAGCGTCTCGCGCATGGGGGCCTTGCCCACCGCCTCCTTGTGGCCGCGCCGGTGCAGCGGTTCGCCCGAGGTGTCGACCGAGAAGGTCACGAGATTCTCCTCGATGCGCACCAGCAGCCGCACGCCATCATCACCGCGGGCGGCACCGAGCGTCTCGGCGATGGCGGTCTCGACCCGCTGCTTCGCCGCACCGGCGTGGTAGATCTTCGACTTCCGGCTCACCGCCTCGACCTTGACAGGCTGGTCGGCCCGCAGCACCTCCCCCCACGGGAATTTCCGTGCCCGCTTGTCGAGCTGCGCCAGGTGCACCGCGGGAAAGCCGCCGATCCGCGCCAGCACCCTCGCCACGCCGCGCAGACACAGGTTGGCGCGCATCACCTCTGCCCAGCCGCCATCGAAGGCCACGCCCCCCGCCGCCGGCCGCAACGGCCCGAACCCCGCCGCCTTGGCCTCTGCCGTCAGCGCCGCCTCCAGCCCCGGCGCGCAGGCCAGGAAAATCTCGAATGTCTCGTCCATGCTGCCCGCTTAGCGCCTTTTCGCGCCCACGACGAGTCTCCCTGTCATCTCTCGAGCGTCGCGCCCGACCGATCAGAAATGGCGCGCGTGGGATCGCCGGACGCCTCCGGCGGGAGTATTTTTGACGAAGAGAAGACAGGGGCGCAGCGCTCCTGCCTTCTCTGGTTCCGAAATACCTCGGGGGTGAATTGGC
>NZ_JBYNAH010000131.1:0-14197 GCF_059781815.1 Salipiger sp.
GGTTACCTGACGCCCACCTGTATATACAGGTCCTCGGGAATGAGATAACCCCACGGTTGGCGTGGTTCCCGCCGCTTCCCCCCCCCAGATCGTTCAGACGGGCTTGGCGTCCTGCGCCGGCCGGCCTCGTGCCGCGAATGGGCGGCTCGGCGCTCGGGCGCTCGGCGGGCGTTCACGTTAGATGCATGGGGGGGGCTCAAACGCGTGGGCGGACAAGGCGTTGCGGCGCGATCCTCACGCGGGGCTCGCGGCATCGACGGCTAGGTCTTGTCGTCGTCCGTCGGCTTGTTGATCTCGGGATCGTTGTAGTCGTTGGGATCGTAATGCTGCGGGTCGTAGGCTTCCTCATGCTCGGGGATGCCGGTGACATGGGTGGTGCCGGTCTCTTCGTTATAGACCAGCCCATAGCTGGCGCGCCCCTCGGAGCGGTATCGCAGGTACTCGTGGATGCAGGCGTACAGAAAGGCGAGTGCGAAAGGCACGATGATCAGGAAGGCGATCGTCTGAGCTTGCAAGATGGCGGTCCTTTTCCTGTTTCGGTGCAGATGAGGCCCGGGTCGAAGCGGGCTTGCGGTGCTCGGGCGTTCCCGTCCTTCGGGACGGGGCCACGCTCCAAGTCACCTTCCTTAAGGTCAACGTTGCCGAAACCTAGATCGTTCCGCCGACACCCGGCACAGACAAAAGCGCCCCGAAGGGCGCTTTTTTCGACATCGGCCTAGAACCCGGGCTCAGTGGCGACGGCGCGTCAGCTGGTTGCGGGGTGCCTCCTCGACGGGCACGCGCACTGGCTGATAGTCGAGCACCATGTCCCGTTTGCCGCCCGAGGGAGGTGTGCCATTGTCCTGCATGCGCATCACTGAGATGGCGAACTGCACGCCGGCGAAGACGAGGCCGTTGAACAGCCACAGCAGGAACACGGCCAGCAGACCGGCGTCGGAATGGGTGACCAGATGATAGAGGTTCGCGACGTTCTGCCAGAGCAGGGTGCCGACGAATACGGTCGACAGGCCGAAGCCGGCAAGGATCTGCAGGATGTACAGACGGATCAAACGGGGCATCGCGAAGTCTCCTTCCTCTGGAGGTAAGGTATCTCACAACGGCACGATGGCAAGCGCAAAGCGCCTCTCGAAACCGTTATATCTGCAATGTGGAATGCATGCGCCGGTTTTGCAAGCGGCGCGGGGTCGCAGGCCCAGGCGCTCTGCGGTGCAGAAAAATATTTTCAAAACATGCGACGGAAACTGGTCTTTGTTTCGTGGTACTCCAATTGAGCAGAACTCGAGACGATCGAACGAGAGGTTTCATGCACACGAGTTGCGTCTATCGCCCGTCATGGCTTGCAGGGCTTGCCATGGTGACAGTCATTTTGTCGTCTTGGGGAGGAGACAGCAGCGCACAAGAGGCCGGGGGCCCTCCGAGAGGAGGCGCCACCGAGGTCGGGATCATCACGCTCGAGAGCGAGCCGGTGCCCTTCACCACCACCGTGCCGGGCCGCGCCGTGGCCTATCAGCAGGTCGATATCCGCCCGCGGGTCGGCGGCATGATCTCGGAAATCGTTTATGAATCGGGCCGCCCGGTCGAGGCCGGCGACGTGCTCTTCCGCATCGAGGACGACACCTATCGCGCCGATGTCGCCTCGGCGCAGGCCGCCGTCGATCTGGCGCAAGCCTCGGTCGATGCCGCGCAGGAGACGGTGACGCGCTACGAGAACCTGCTCGGCACCGGCGTCACCGCCGAGGAGATGGCCACCGCGCGCGTCGCGCTGAAGCAGGCCGAGGCCGACCGCAGCTCGGCGGAAGCCGCGCTGGAAGTAGCGCAGCTCGACCTCGAACGCACCGAGATCACCTCGCCGATCTCGGGCTTTCCTTCGGTGCCGACCGTTTCGGTGGGCTCGCTGGTGACCGAGAACCAGACCGACGCGCTCACGACCGTGACGCGGCTTGATCCGATCTATGTCGATGTCGCCGAGTCGAGCCGCCGCGTCGGCGAGATCCGCAACCGCTTTGACAGCGGCTCGCTGCAACGGGGCGACCGGCTGAAGATCAATCTCGAGCTCGAGACCGGCGACACCTATTCCGGCGAGGGCGAGATGGTCTCGCCCGGCACCACCGTCTCGACCACCACCGGCACCACCGAGATGCGTCTGCGCTTCGAGAATGCCGAGCGCCGGATCATGCCGGGGCAGTACCTGCGGGTCGACATGACGCTGGGTACCATCGAGGCGGTGCTGGTGCCGCAGGGCGCCACCTCGCGCGCCTCGAACGGTGACCTGACCGCCTTTGTCGCGGTGGACGGCAGCGCCGAAGAGCGCGTGCTGTCGGATCAGGGCAGCTATCAGAATGCCTGGGTCGTGACCGATGGCGTAGTGGCGGGAGAGAGCCTCATCGTCGACGGTCTCACAAATTTGCAGGACGGTGCCGCGGTGACAACCGTGCCGGTGACGATCTCGGAAGACGGGGTCGTGACCGAGGTGCAGGGCAGCGCGGACGGGGGCTGAGACAGTGGGAACCTTCTTCATTCGCCGCCCGGTCTTTGCCTGGGTGCTGGCGCTCATGACCATGCTCGCCGGAGCCTGGTCCTTTCTGTCGCTTCCGGTGGCGCAATATCCCGACATCGCGCCCACCACCGTGCGCATCTCGGCGACCTATCCCGGCGCCACCGCCGAGGCGGTCGAGAACTCGGTGACCCGGGTGATCGAGGATTCGATGACCGGGCTCGAGGGCATGATCTACATGACCGCGCAATCCTCGCAGGGCTCGGCCTCGCTGTCGCTGACCTTCGACGACAGCGTCGATCCGGTCGATGCCCAGAACGAGGTGCAGACCAAGGTCAGCCAGGTCGAGAGCCAGCTGCCCTCGTCGGTGCAGAACCAGGGCGTCACCATCCGCCGCTCGACCTCGTCGATCCTGATGGTGGGGGCGCTGGTCTCGACCGATGGTGCGCACTCGACGCTGCAGCTTGGCGATATCCTCTCCGAGACCGTTGAAGGGCCGATCGAGCGCACCGACGGTGTGGGCGGGATCAACGCCTTCGGCTCCGGCTATGCCATGCGCATCTGGCTCAAGCCGCTGGCGCTGGCGCGCTACCAGCTCACGCCGTCGGACGTGGTCTCGGCGGTCGAGAACCAGAACACCACCGTCTCGGTCGGCTCGCTGGGCGAGCAGCCCACGGTGCAGGGCCAGCAGTTCACCGCCACCATCACCGCGCAGAGCCAGCTCACCAGCGTCGAACAGTTCGAGCGCATCCTGCTCAAGACCGACGAGGATGGCGGCGTGGTGCGGCTGGCCGACGTGGCCGATGTCGAGATCGGGCAGGAGGAATATGGCGGCGACTCGCGCTTCAACGGGTTGAACGCCGCGGGCTTCGGCGTGAACCTTGAAACCGGCGCCAACGCCGTCGACACTGCCAACGCGGTCAAGGCGACGATGGCGCAGCTCGAGAACACGCTGCCCGAGGGGGTCGAGTTCCGCATTTCCTATGACACCTCGCCCTTTGTCGAGCTCTCCATCGAGCAGGTCTATCACACGCTGGTCGAGGCCATCGTGCTGGTCTTCCTCGTGCTGATCGTCTTCCTGCAAAGCTGGCGCGCCACGCTGATCCCGCTGATCGCGGTGCCGGTGGTGCTCTCGGGCACCTTCGCGGTGCTCTATGCCACCGGCTTCAGCATCAACACGCTGACCATGTTCGCCATGGTGCTGGCCATCGGCCTGCTGGTCGACGACGCCATCGTGGTGGTGGAAAACGTCGAGCGCATCATGGACGAAGAGGGGCTCTCGGCGCTCGAGGCCACCAAGAAGAGCATGGGGCAGATCACCTCGGCGCTCTTGGGAATCAACGTGGTGCTGGCGGCGGTGTTCCTGCCGATGGCCTTCTTCGGCGGCTCGACCGGCGTGATCTACCGACAGTTTTCGGTCACCATGGTAACCGCGATGACGCTGTCGCTCTTCGTGGCGATCATCCTGTCGCCGCCGATGTCGGCGCGGCTCTTGCGTCCGCGCGACGAGATGATCCGCTTTGCGCCGGCGCGATGGTTCAACCGCGGGCTCGACCGGGTCACCAACGGCTACGGCGCGGGCGTCAAGGCAAGCCTGCGCACCCCGGTGCTGGTGCTGGGCATTCTGGCGCTGGTGCTGGGCGGCGCATGGTGGGTCAACCAGCGCCTCGAAAGCTCGTTCATCCCGACCGAGGATCAGGGCGTGCTGATGACGCAGATCTCGCTTTCCGAGGGCGCCACCTCGCAGCAGACGCTGGAGACGGTGAAGGAGGTCGAGGACTACCTGCTCAACGAAGAGGGTGACGCGGTCGAGGCGACCTTCGTGGCGATGGGCTTCGGCTTTGGCGGCAGCGGCCAGAACAGCGCGATGATCTTCGTGAAGATGCGCGACTTCGAGGCGCGTCAGGACGATCCCGCGCTGTCGGCAGCAAATGTCGCGGCGCGCGCCAATGCCCGCTTCGCCGGACACAGGGCAGGGCGGGTGATGATCATGCAGCCGCCGGCGATTCCCGGCCTCGGCAACACCGGCGGCTTCTCGATGTATCTCATCGACCAGGCCGGCAACGGGGCGGAGGCGCTCAAGGCGGCCGCCGAGGACCTGGTGGCGCTTGGCGACGACAACGCGCTTGTGACCAACGTGGATGCCCGCGGCACCGAGGATGACAGCGCGCTGCGCATCGACATCGACCAGGAGAAGGCCGAAAGCTTCGGCGTCTCGCTCTCGGCGGTGAACAGCATGCTGTCGGTGATCTTCGCCGGCTCCGAGGTCAACGATTTCGTGCTCGGCTCATCGCTGCGCCCGGTGATCGTGCAGGCCGCGCCCGAACACCGGATGCAGCCCGAAGACATCATGAAGTGGTACGCCATCAACGACAGCGGCGAGATGGTGCCGTTCTCGGCCTTCATGACCACCGACTGGGAGCCCGTCGCGCCGTCGCTGCAACGCTATGGCGGCACCTCGGCGCTGGAGATCTCCGGCTCGGCGGCCAATGGCGTCAGCTCCGGCGCGGCGATGGACGCAATGGAGGAGATGGTCGCCAGCCTCGACGGCGGCTACGGCAGCGCCTGGACCGGCATCAGCTATCAGGAGCGGCAGTCGGGTGATCAGGCGCCGTATCTTTACGCCATCTCGGCGCTGGTGATCTTCCTTGCGCTGGCAGCGCTTTACGAAAGCTGGTCGATCCCGTTCTCGGTCATGCTCGCCGTGCCGGTGGGCGTGCTGGGGGCCTTCCTTGCGGCCTGGGCCTTTGGCCAGTCGAACGATGTCTACTTCAAGGTGGGCATGCTGACGACGATCGGGCTCGCGGCGCGAAACGCCATCCTGATCGTGGAATTTGCCGAGGAACTGCGCGGGCAGGGCCGCAGCATCGCCGAAGCGGCGGTCGAGGCTGCGCGGCTGCGTCTGCGCCCGATTCTGATGACGGCGCTGACCTTCATTCTCGGGGTTCTGCCGCTGGCCACCGCCAGCGGGGCAGGGGCTGCTGCACAAAATGCAATCGGTACGGGTGTGATTGGTGGCATGATTGCCTCAACTTTCGTTGGGATTTTCATGGTCCCTGCCCTTTATGCGCTGATCATGCGAATACTTGGCGCAAACAAACCCGGAGTATCGAGCAGATGACCCCGTCTAGACTTGCACCGCTCTCCCTGATTCTGGGGCTCGCAGCCTGCACCGTCGGCCCCGATTACGATGCGCCGAGCCAGACCCTTGCCGTCGCCTTCGCCGATGGCGGGGCGCAACCGGTCGGGCAGGCCACCGAGCAATATTGGTGGCGTGCGTTCAACGATTCGATCCTCGACGATCTGGTGCAGACCGGCCTGAGCCAGAACCTGACCATTCAGACCGCGCTGTCGCGGGTGATCGAAGCGCAGGCCGCGGCCCGCGCCACCGGACTGCCGGGCCTTGTCAGCGGCAACCTGACCGCGCAGAGCATCAACAGCGGCAACGAGACCACCACCAACACAAACACCGACTCGGGCTCGTTCAACCCGGCGATCGTGCTGGATCTGTTCGGCGGCGAGCGGCGCTCGCGCGAGGCGGCCGTGGCGGCGCTGCAATCGGCAGAGCTGAGCGTCGGCACGGCGCGGCTGGCCTATCTGTCGTCGCTGGTGAGCAACTATATCGACCTGCGCTACTATCAGAACGCGCTGGCGATCAGCCGCCAGACGCTGCAGACCCGCCGCGAAACGCTGTCGCTGGTGCAGAGCCAGCGCGAAGCCGGTGCGGCCACCGCGCTTGACGAGGCGCAGGCTCAGGCCAGCCTCGATGCCGACCTCGCCTCGCTGCCGTCGCTGGAGACGGGGTTCTACTCCGCCGCCTACGCCATCGCGACGCTGCTGGCGCAGCCGGTGCAGACCATCGAAGAGCGTCTCGAGCGGGGGGCCGCGCAGCCGCGACCGTCCTCCAGCTCGGCTGTCGGTGTGCCGGCGGACCTGCTGCGCAACCGTCCCGATATCCGGTCGGCAGAGCGCGATCTGGCTGCCGCGACCGCCGAGATCGGCATTGCCGAAGCGGCGCTTTATCCGTCGGTCACACTTGGCGGCACGATCACCCGCACCGAGGGCTTCAACTCCTGGAGCTTCGGTCCGGCGCTGTCCCTGCCGGTGCTGAACCAGCCGGCACTGCGCGCCGCGCGCGATCAGCAGATCGCGCAGGCAAAGCAGGCAGAGCTGGCATGGCGCGCCTCGGTTCTCGACGCCGTCGAGGAAGTGCAGACCGCCCAGACCAGCTACCTGCGCAACCAGCGCGCCGTGGCCGGTTACCAGCGCAGCGTCGCGTCGAACGAGCGCGTGGTCGAGCTGTCGCGCGAGACCTATCGCGGCGGCACCACGACGCTGCTCGACCTGCTCACCGTGCAGCGCTCGCTGTCGAGCGCGCGCCTGACGCTGGCCGCCAGCGTGCGCGATCTGGCGTCGAGCTGGGCCTCGCTGCAGGTTGCCGCCGGCAAGGGCTGGTCGGTGCCGACCACCACCGCCACGGTCGCCAGCAACGACAGCTGATCCGGCAGTCTCCCGTCACTGTCGCCGGGGCAGACGCCGTCAGAACAGAAATGGGCCGCGCCCGGGGATCCCGGACGCGGCCCTTTCCTTGCGCGCTGAGCGCGATCAGAAGCGGTAGTTCAGGCCCACCGTGGCGGTGGTCGCGCCGACCTCGAGCTCGTCTGCGTCGAAGTCGCTGAACTCGTTGTACTTCACATCGCCGCTGAGGGTGACGTTCTCGGCCACGTAGGTCTCGGCGCCGATGCCGACGTAATAGCCATCCGAGCTGCCGGCATCGAGGCTGCCACCATCGGTGGTGGCGTGGGCATAGCCGCCTTGGCCATAGACCATGGTCTTGCCGAGGTCATAGCCGACCCGGCCGCCGACGCGGGCGATGCTGTCGAGATCGCCGGCGGTGCCGAGATCGATATTGCTGCCTTCGTACTCGACGCCGCCACCGGCAACCCAGTTGCCGAAATCATGGTCATAATAAGCGTTGAGGCCGTAGACCGCGCCGTCGGAGGTGTCTTCTTCGGGTCCGTCCGGGTCGGCATAGCCGTAGCCCAGCTGGACACCGACCGAGGGACCGGTCCAGTCGCCGGTGACCGGCGACGCGACAGGGGCGACGGGCGCCACCGGCGCGGGCTCGACCGGGGTCTGATCAAGCGAACCCGCGAAGGCCGGGGTGGCGAGGAAGGGGACGAGGATGAGCGGTTTGAAGGTCATGTCTTCTGCTCCATTGCTTTTGTGTCTCGCGCCGCACCGGGAGTGGTCCGCTGCGGCGACTGGGGAGATAACGATGCGCCGGGCGATCCGCTCCACACGCGCCGGTCACATGATTTTGCTGTTGCGGAACAGCGACGAATTTGCGGGTTTTTTGCCATGTTTGCAGGAACATGCCGGCGCGTGAGCGGTGGCTGGCAAGGATTGGCTCAGCTCACGCCACGTCAATGGAACCTTTCCTTGCGGCGCCGCTCCGCCGGGCCGGTTTCGCGCCGTCTCGCGCGTTGGGCAGCGGGGCGAAACGTCAAGCCGGGTGCGCGGGGTGCCGCCAGCGCGAAAGCCCGGTTCCGGCAAGTCCCCGCTGTCCGGCATGGCGAAAGCCCATGCCCCTTTGAAGCGGCGGGGAGGGCTGCATAGCTCTCGGGGGACGGCGCGGGATGCCCCCGTGCCCGACGACACGACACAACCGGAGACCCCGGAAGGAGACGTCATGAAACTGAACGGCAAACTGCTGAAGTCCACCGTGATCGCCGCCCTCATCGCCGCGCCCGTCGCGCCGGTGATGGCCCAGACCGCGCAGGACGATCCTGCCGCCGCCGAAGCGCCGGTGCAGGCCGCGCCCGAAACCCTGCCCGAGACCCCCTCGGCCGGGTTCAGCGAGGAGACGTTGACCTCCTTCGTCGACGCGGCGATGCAGGTGCAGGCGGTGCAGCAGGACTACATGACCCGCATCGAGGCGGCGCCCGAGGATGCCGAGAAGCAGGCGCTGGTGCAGGAAGCGCAGACCGAGATGGCCAGCGCCGTCGAGGAGACCGAGGGCATGGACGTGCAGACCTATAACGAGATCGGTCAGGCCGCCCAGACCACCCCCGAGCTCAACGAGCGCATCATGGCGATGCTGCAGACTCGCCAGCAGGGCGGCGCGGAGACCATGACGGAATGATCCGGGACTGACTGTCCGACAATTGGGAAAGCCGCCCTTCGGGGCGGCTTTTTCTTTGGCTTATCGCGCTAGGCTTTGTGCAGCCGCGCGGTCGCTGGCCCGCGGGATGGCGATCTCACTGTCGAGCCTCTCGATTTATCGTGGCCACATCCGAAGGACCTCGAAACAAAGCGATGATTTCACCAAATCGCCAGCCCGGGGGGCGGGCCTGCGATTGCGCGGCGGCCTGCGCCCTTGATTCCGCGCGGACGAGGTACAGCCGTTCGCCCGTGCTTGAGACCGGTTGCTCCCTGTCGGCAACGAAAAAGGGGGCGCTCGGCGGGCACCCCCTTCGCAGTCTCAAACCGGGCCCGAAGACCTCAGCTGTCCATCTTCAGCGCCGAGATGAACGCTTCCTGCGGGATCTCGACCTTGCCGAACTGGCGCATCTTCTTCTTGCCGGCCTTCTGCTTCTCGAGCAGCTTCTTCTTCCGGGTGGCGTCGCCGCCGTAGCACTTGGCGGTCACGTCCTTGCGCATCGCCGAGAGCGTCTCGCGGGCGATCACCTTGCCGCCGATGGCCGCCTGGATCGGGATCTTGAACATGTGGCGCGGGATCAGCTCCTTGAGCTTCTCGCACATCGCCCGGCCGCGCATCTCGGCGCGCTCGCGGTGCACCATCATCGCCAGCGCGTCGACCGGCTCGTCGTTCACCAGGATCGACATCTTCACGAGGTTGTCCTCGCGGTAGCCGATCATCTCGTAATCGAAGGAGGCATAGCCCTTGGTCACCGATTTCAGGCGGTCGTAGAAATCGAACACCACCTCGTTGAGCGGCAGGTCATAGACCGTCATGGCGCGGCCGCCGACATAGGTCAGATCCATCTGGATGCCGCGGCGCTCCTGGCAGAGCTTGAGCACGTCGCCGAGATACTCGTCGGGCACCATGATGGTGGCCTTAATGCGCGGCTCCTCGATATGGTCCACGGTCGACATGTCGGGCATGTCGGCGGGGTTGTGCAGGTCGCGGCGCTCACCGTCCTTGGTGTAGAGGTGATAGATCACCGACGGCGCGGTGGTGATCAGCTCGATATTGTACTCGCGCTCGAGGCGGTCGCGGATCACCTCGAGGTGCAGCAGGCCGAGGAAGCCGCAGCGGAAGCCGAAGCCGAGCGCCGCCGAGGTCTCCATCTCGAAGGTGAAGGAGGCGTCGTTGAGCGCCAGCTTCTCGATGGCGTCGCGCATGTCCTCGAAATCGTTGGCATCGACCGGGAACAGGCCGCAGAACACCACCGGCACCGAGGGCTTGAAGCCCGGCAGCGGCTCGGCGCATTGCTTTTTCTCGTGGGTGATGGTGTCACCGACGCGGGTGTCGCGGACCTGCTTGATCGAGGCGTTGAGATAGCCGATCTCGCCCGGTCCGAGCTCTTTCACGTTGGTCATCGCCGGGCGGTAGACGCCGACATCGTCGACATCATAGGTGCCGCCGGTCTTCATCATGCGGATACGGTCGCCCTTCTTCAGCACGCCGTCGATGATGCGAACGATACAGATCACGCCGAGATACTGGTCGTATTTCGAATCCACCAGCATCGCCTTCAGCGGCTTGTTGCGGTCGCCCACGCTCGGGGCGGGCAGGCGCTTGACGATGGCTTCGAGCACGTCGGGGATGCCGACACCGGTCTTGGCCGAGATCAGGCACGCATCCTGGCTGTCGATGCCGATGACGTCCTCGATCTGCTCCTTGACGCGCTCGGGCTCGGCCGCCGGCAGATCGACCTTGTTGAGCACCGGCACGATCTCGTGATCGGCGTCGATGGCGGTGTAGACGTTGGCCAGGGTCTGGGCCTCGACGCCCTGCGTCGCGTCGACCACCAGCAGCGAGCCCTCGACCGCGTGCATCGAGCGCGCGACCTCGTAGGCGAAGTCGACGTGGCCGGGCGTGTCGATCAGGTTCAGCACGTAGGTTTCGCCGTCCTGCGCCGGGTATTCGATGCGGACGGTGTTGGCCTTGATGGTGATGCCGCGTTCCCGCTCGATATCCATCGAGTCGAGAAGCTGTTCCTGCATGTCGCGTTCGGCGACGGTGCCGGTGAGCTGGATCAGCCGGTCGGCCAGGGTGGATTTCCCGTGGTCGATATGGGCAACGATGGAGAAGTTACGGATATGCGCGAGATCGGTCATGATTTGCTGGATATGCTGTCGTTTCGCGGGCCGGTCAAGGTGAGTTGTGGGCCTGTGGCGGCTCTTTTGGCGATGGCGCGCCGGCGGGCGGGGCAGGGGAGCCACGCGGGCCGGTTTTGCGGCGCA
This sequence comes from Salipiger sp., assembly GCF_059781815.1. Classification (NCBI taxonomy): domain Bacteria; kingdom Pseudomonadati; phylum Pseudomonadota; class Alphaproteobacteria; order Rhodobacterales; family Roseobacteraceae; genus Salipiger; species Salipiger sp. Next base: position 10,928 of record NZ_JBYNAH010000131.1, read on the forward strand.
TCTGACGGGCTGGTGAATTGAATCCGTGCCCGGTTTCGGGCATCTTGGCGAAAAAGCTCCCGACAGAGCAGGGCGACAAGCCCCAAGGGAGCATCGAGCGGAAAAGGTGACAGGCGGATGAGAGTGATTTCCTGTGTTTTGGCGCTGGCCCTCGTGGCGGGCTGCGGAGGCGGCAACCGGTCGGCCAACGACTACCGCGTCGCGCGGATGGCAAGCGGCCCGATCAGCAAGGCGTGCATCAGCTCGCAACGCAAGGCCCGCAGCCCCTCGCTTTGCGGCTGCATCCAGGCGGCGGCGAATGTGGAGCTGACCAACAGCGATCAGCGCCGCGCAGTGAGCTTTTACAAGGACCCGCACGAAGCGCAGGAGGTGCGCCAGTCGGACCGCGCGCGCGACCGCGAGTTCTGGAAGCGCTACAGCGCTTTCGTGAAACGGGCCGAGGGCATGTGCACCGGCGTCTGAGCGGTTTCGCTCTGACTGAGGCCACGTTCCCAGCCGGCGCAGGCCGAGAGGCGTGGCTTTGCGTCCGCGCCGAAACGGGCCCACCGTTGTGTTTGCTCCGTCTCGGCGGGGCTCAGATCGCCGCAGCAGAACGCCCTTTTGTGATTGGCTGACGTCCCGCAGCTCAACCGCCGGGCGCGCGAGCCCGCCCTCGCCTCATGCTCCCGCAGCGGCGCGCTGGATCCGCGAGCGCCCCGATGACAGCCGCGCCTCGGCGGCGCGGGCGTGGCCCTCCATGCCCTCAGCGCGACTGATCCCGGCGCTGGCCCGGGCGAGATCCGGCAGCGCCTGCTCTTCGACGCGCTGCCAGGTGACGCATTTCAGGAACTTGTGCACCGAGAGCCCGCCGGTATAGCGCGCCGCGCGGCCGGTCGGCAGCACGTGGTTCGGCCCCGCCGCCTTGTCGCCGAATGCCACGGTGGTTTCGGCGCCCAGAAACAGCGAGCCATAGGCCCGCAGCCGTCCGCGCCACCAGTCGGGATCGGTGGCCTGCACGTGCAGGTGCTCGGGCGCATAGAGATCCGCCTGCGCCGCCATCGCCTCGCGGCTGTCGGCCAGCATCACCTCGCCAAGCGCCGCCCAGGCCTCGGAGGCGGCGCTGCGGTTGGGCTCGGGCAGGGTGGCGATGATGCGGGGCACCTCGTGCAACACCGCCTCGGCCAGCGGTGCGTGGGTGGTGACCAGCCAGACCGGGGAATTGCCGCCATGCTCGGCCTGGCTGACGAGATCGAGCGCCACGGTCTGCGCCGAGGCGCTGGCGTCGGCAAGGATCATCGAATCCGTGGGGCCGGCCACCATGTCGATGCCGATGGGCCCGAAGAGCTGGCGCTTGGCCTCGGCCACGTAGGCATTGCCGGGGCCGACGAGGATGTCGGCCTGCGGTAGGCCGAAGAGCCCCAGCGCCATCGCCGCAACCCCCTGCACCCCGCCCATGGCGAGCACCCGGTCGACACCGGCGACGTGCATGGCGTGCAGGATCGCCGGGTGCGGCCCGTCCTTGCCCGGCGGCGTGCAGGCGATGACATGGTCGACCCCGGCGGCGCGGGCGGTGGTGAGGCTCATCAGCGCCGAGGCGATATGGGCGTAGCGCCCGCCCGGCACGTAGGCGCCGGCGCAGCCCAGCGGGATCAGCTTCTGACCGGCGAAGAGCCCGGGGCGCAGCTCGGTCTCGAACTCGGTGATGGAGGCGCGCTGCGCCTCGGCGAAGGCGCGGATATTGGCGTGGGCATAGGCGATGTCCTCGACCAGCGTCACCGGCAGCTGGCGCTGCGCCGTGACCAGCGCCTCAGTCGTGATCTCAGGCGCGCCGTCGAACCCGTCGAGCCGGCTGGCATAGTCGCGCGCCGCCTCGTCACCGCCCGCCCGCAACCGGGCGAGCATGATCGCCACGGTGTCGGAAATGTCGGCGGCGCTCTGCGGCGGCAGGCCGGGGGCGGGTTTCAGGTGCTGGATCGGAGAGGCATGGGACATGACGGCAACGCTTGACCTTGAGAGGAGGGAGTTTCACAAAAGGTGAATATCTGGGGTGCGGTGCGTCCGCGCCGGGGCGGGAGAGAACCGATGTTGATGAAGGGCGTGACGCTGCGCGGTCTCGAGGTGTTCGAGGCGCTGGCGGCGACCGGCTCGGTGGCGCAGGCGGCCGAGATGACCGGGCTGAGCCAGCCCGCCGTGAGCCAGCAGATGCGCAACCTCGAGACCGCGCTCGGCGCCGATCTGGTCGACCACGGCCGCCGCCCGATGCGGCTCACCCAGGCGGGGCGCTCGTTCCTGCTGCGCACCCAGTCGGTGCTGAGCCAGCTGCGGCTGGCGCAGAACGAGCTTACAGTGATGGACCTGACCCATCTCAGCACGTTGAACCTCGGGGTGATCGACGATTTCGACAACGATCTGACGCCCAAGCTCGTCACCATTCTGGCCGAGAGCATGACCCGCTGCCGCTTCAAGCTGATCACCGCGCCGAGCCACGAGATCGGCGAGGCGATGAGCGAGCGCAAGCTGCACATCGCCATCGCGGCAAGCTCGGGCGGAGTGACCGACGGTGTGGTCGAGTATCCGCTGGTGCGCGACCCGTTTGTGCTGGTCTGCGCCCGCGGTGCGCTGGCCGAGGCGGGCGGCGCGGAGGCGCTGATGAACGGGCTGCCGATGCTGCGCTACGACCGCGACCAGCTCATCGGGCGCCAGATCGAGGCGCATCTCAAGCGCCAGAAACTCGACTTCCCCGAACGCTTCGAGATCGGCGCCCACCTGTCGCTGATGACGCTGGTGGCGCGCGGGGTCGGCTGGGGCATCACCACGCCGTTGGGCTACATGCGGGCAGGCCGGTTCCACGACCAGATGGAGGCGCACCCGCTGCCCTTCAGCCCGTTCGCACGCACCATCTCGCTGTTTGCCGATGCTGACTGGAGCGACCGGGTGCCGCGCGACGTAGCCCGCACCATGCGCAAGCTGGTCTCGGAGCTGGTGATCGAGCCGGCGCTGCGCCAGCTGCCCTGGCTCGAGGACGATCTTCGCGTTCTGGTCGGAGAATAGCGCGGGCGGCATCGGGGCTCCTTTCTCCGGGGAGAAAGGGGGCATTCGCCGAACGGATCAAGCCTTGCGCGTGCCCATTTCGGAAACGCCCCGCGCAGTTTCGATTTTCCTGAATCTGTCAGTCGGTGGCTGCCAGATAGGCGCGCACCGCCGCCTCGAATTCGCGCGGTTTTTCGGCATGCAGCCAATGGCCGGCGCCGGGGATCTTGGCGAAGCGCGACTCGGGGAACAGCGCCCGGA
>NZ_JBYNAH010000132.1:0-3237 GCF_059781815.1 Salipiger sp.
GACTCTTGCACGTAATCGGCGCCACGCACCGCCTTTTCGAGGCTCGGCGCAAACCGGTGTTGTCACTTTAACTGCAGGGGTGGCTGGCAAGGCCGTGAATGACGGTTTCATGCGTTGCTGGCGGCTAGTTTCCACATGCGGAGAGCTTCCATCCGGTGGTAGCGAATGGTCAGGGCGGCGCGTCGGCGAGCTGGAACGTAGAAACAATTGCGGACGGCGGAATGGATGGACACGAAGCGTTGCAGGCCGCCTGGAGAGCGATGACCCTGCATCACGCGCTCCCGCTTTCGGAACGGCAAATGGCTGTTCTCGGCACGATTGTTGAGCCCCTTATGCGACCAGTGATCCAGATCGGGCAGGAGTTCGCGCTTGGCCGCGCCATATGAGCGGAGCTTGTCCGTGATAATCCGCTTGGGAACAGATCCCGTGCGTTTCTTCAACTTGCGCAAAAGCCGTTTGGCGGCTAATTTGTCCCGCCGGGACTGGAGGATCTCGTCCAGAACAACGCCGCGTTGATCAACAGCGCGCCAGAGCCAGAACGTCCTGCCGGAAATCTTCACCACGACTTCGTCAAGATGCCAGATGTCGCCGAGGCGGCGCTCGTATCGCCGCAGGTTCCTCGCGATCTGCGGCCCGAATTTGGCCGTCCAGCGCCGAGCCGTTTCATAGAAGACGTCGATGCCACGTTCGAGCAGCATCTCCTCGACCTCCCGTAGGCTCAGATTGAACCGGACGTACAGCCAGACCGCGTGGGCAATGATCGAAGGCGGGAACCGGTGCCGCTTGTAGCTGATGGAAGGTGTCTGCATCGCTGTGACCTACGTAGCAAACAGCAAGCAGGCAATCGCTAACCTGTTAACGTGACAACTCCGTCGCGGGAGATTGGGCGCGGCTCGATGTGTTCCGGTTTAGCGCGATGGGTCGGATGGTGCGCTCGACGGTGTTGATATCGGGCAGGCTGTTGGTGGCGCTTCGGTTCCGCGGTCTGTTCTTCCATCTGTCATGGTAAACTGGTGCTGCGGGACAGGGGCGTTGGAGTGCGAAGACCGGGCCGAGACCGATGTCGCGCGCACCACTCCTGTTCTCACGCCAGTTCCGGACCGGCTCAGCCGTACCTGAGTCATTCTGGCTGAGTGCCTGACACAAAAATGAAGTTGCAAATCATCTGGCATCATACAAAAGTAGTAAAGGGCTAATCCGATAATAAAATCGCCACACCCATAGGCAACATATCTCGAGCAGCTGAATCCAATTCGGGAGGGGGCAGCAGTGAGGGTGCCTGGATCTTCGTGAGATTTGCGAACTGTTGTAGAGATATTGCTCAACTGAGCTCGGACCTGCTGGGTCGGCTGAACGGTTCTGCAACGTCTCAAGCGATACCGATGTCGCGGAATTGTCAATTCACGCTTATTCCTACGCATCCACAACCATATTGCGCCCAGGTTGGGCATCAGCCCAAAAACGCGCCTCGCAACAGCGCTTTTTCCCAATGCGTTCAGAGTCATCATATACTCGCGGAACCCACACCTTGATTGAGGTGTGGGCGCCGCGACCCACCGCCGCGGCGTGCACCCTGCGTTTTCCGCCCATTTGAATTTGTAGCAGTTCGGGCACCCCGGCTTTCGCCAATCGCTTCAAACAATTGATGCGAATTCAGGGAGCTTGATTATGGCCATTATTTCCAATGATCCGACCGTCCTTACCATCACCGACGAAACCGATGGCCTGCAGAATCTTGCGGATACACCCGGTGATAATGACAATGACGTCGACCCGACGTTGAATGCCACGATCGCAGCTTACTTTGGCTTTCTGGACGACACCGCACTTGCCGGAGCTGGCAGCCTTCTTGATGCCTCTCTCAGTGGGTATGATGGCGCCAACAGCGGCGAAACCGTGATAGATGTCGAGGCTTCTGCCGTCGGCACCTTCGGGTCTGGTGACATGCAACTCGCGATCACCGGCGGAGACGGAGAAGGGACGGATAGCGGGCTGAGCACCGGAGGCACGTCGATCTTCTTGTACTCGCTGGTCCTTTCAACGGGTGAGAAGGTCATCGTCGGGCGGGTTGGCACCGAAGCCGGAGACACTGACACCGCAAACTCGTTGGGCGATATTGCCTTTGTCGTGCGACTCGTCGAGCAAACGAACCTTGACGGTGACATTACCGGCGCAAAGCTGGCGGTCGGGCAGTTCATGAGCCTCGACAACCCAAGTCCCGGCGACGGCACGCTAGGTACCCATGATGAACTCACCCCAAATCTTTCAGGACTGATCGGTGTATCGGTCGAGCAGGAACTGTCCTTTGAATCCGCCGGTGTACCGCCGACCGCGCAGCTGTTTGTGATGTTCACAGACGAGCAATCCGGCAACAATGGCATCATTGTGACCGGAAAGAACCCGGCCAATCAATCCGAAGACGGTATCACCTGGAACGAGGGGGACACCGTGAATACAAGCGCCGCCGACCAGACAGTGGGCGATAAGGAGATCAAGACCACCGTGGGCAGCAACGCCCAGATGATCAAGTCCGGCGACGGGGTCTGGTATTCTTTGGCTTCAATGATCGATCCGACCTACGCCGTGCCGCTTGCAACCAGTGGCACGAACCGCGAGGAAAGCAATATTCGATATGGCGGTACCTATCTGGCCGAGACAGTAGATATTTCACTTACCCAGTTGCAGTCTGGCACGTCGGCCCAACTGCTGATTACGGGTATCGATTCAGTGAACTTTGACGACGATGCAGGTGATGCGCAGGCGGCTTCAGACTACGTCGACGACCTGAGCCTCGATCTCGCAGACGTGGAGGGTGCACGAACGCAGGTCAAAGATGTGGTTGCTGTGCACGTTTTTGGGCGGATCCCAGGCAAGGGTCAGAACCCACCGACGGATGTCGATGTGACCTTCGATCTCTCCAGTTGGGTGAATGGGCAGAGCGATACCATGGGCTCGATCACAGTTACCTTGGCTGACGGTTCCGCACTCGTTGAGGGTTTGATCGCGGGCTTCACGGTCGAGACGACTTTCGAAGAAGCCGTCGATCGCGTTCTCTATGAAAATGGTGCTCCACTGGAGAAGACGAAAGGTGCAAAGGACGAAGCTGAATTTGATCTCGGTGGCTTCCGGGTCATCGACACGAATACGGAAACTGTTGATGTCGGATATTCAGTTGCGTTCTCGGATGATGGTCCGGATGTCGAGGCGAAGACCGGGGTGGCAGCGCTTGGAGCGGTG
>NZ_JBYNAH010000132.1:3337-14156 GCF_059781815.1 Salipiger sp.
GGATGATGGTCCGGATGTCGAGGCGAAGACCGGGGTGGCAGCGCTTGGAGCGGTGCTGGACGAGTCCCTGGCCGCGCCTGCGGGTGACGGTGACGGGATCAACAGCGCCACGATTTTGGCCGCGGATGTGGCGGGGCTGTTCGAGATACCGCAATACGGTGCCGATGGTCCGGGCTCGGTTGATTACGAGCTGGTGGCCACTGATGGCGCCGGCACGGGTCTCTACCTGACCGGCGGCGCGGGGGCGGAGATCGAACTGGTCGTGGTCGATGCCCTGACGGTCGAGGGCCGCGAGGGCGGTGCCGGCGGCACCCTGGTCTTCACCGTGGCGATCGACAGCGGTACCGGCGAGATCACGGTGACGCGCGAGGCTTCGGCCACGCTCGAGCACCTTGTCGACGGGCCGGACAATCCAACCAACCATGATGACAGCCTGTCGCTGGGTGCGGACATCTTCGTACGCCAGAACATCGTCGACGGCGATGGTGATACCGACACCGCGGTCTCCGAGGACCCGCTGGCCATCGACTTCGAGGATGATGGTCCGGATGTCGAGGCGAAGACCGGGGTGGCAGCGCTTGTCGCTACGGTCGACGAATCTGATCTCAGCGGGACCAACACATTCGTGATCTCGGCCGCAGCCGTACAGGATCTGTTCGCGACGCCTCAATACGGTGCGGACGGCCCGGGAGCCGTCACTTACGATTTTGTCGCTGTAGACGGGACCAAAACCGGTCTGTTTCTTACCGGTAAGAACGCTGTCGATAATCCGGACGATGAGATCGAACTATTGGTCAGTGGCGACAATCTGACCATCGAAGGCCGCGAGGGTGGTGCCGGCGGCACTCTGGCCTTCTCGGTGACGATCGATCCCAATACAGGTGAAATCACAGCAACGCGCGTCGCCGACATCACGCTCGAACATCTTGTCGACGGGTCCGATGCTGCGGCGTATGACGACGTGCTCGTGATCAGCGGCGCGCTCAATGTTCGTCAGAACATCACCGACGGAGACGGCGACACCGATACCGTGGTATCGGTTAATGAGATCGAACTGCGCATCAAGGATGATGGTCCCTTAATCATCAATACGTCGAACTCCGTTTTCTCGGGAACATCCGGAACTGGCATGTTCGCATATAAGGTGGGCGCTGACGAACGACTGTCATACAGCGCAACGAGCTCCGATTTCATGATTGCGCTCGATGGGCTGTCCGGCACCGTCGGAAGCAATGCGATCACGAATGTCTCGGTTGAATGGGACAGCGAGAGTGCCAGTTTTGCAACCTTCGCCTTTACCTTCGACTACGTCTTCAATCCGAACACACTGGCAACGGACACTGCCACCGGAACGATCACCTTCGACAAGGTGGCGGGAACCTACACGATAACATTGGACGATGTCCTTTCGGGCTACTCTGTGGTGAACACTGCAGGCACGATCTCGAAGGACGAGTACAATCTTGAAGGCAATGCTGCTTCGCAGCCTGAGGTCATCGTGTCCAAGCTCGCGGATGATTTCTGGATACAGTTCCGCGGCGACCAAGAAACCAACACGGTCAACATTACCGCAGATGGAGACACCTCTTGGGTGGAAGGCGAACTGTTCAATGCTTCTCAAACCTATGTGACAGCCAGTCAAACGCAAAACGGGGTGGCAGGCGATACGATCCAGAACGACGAGATTCTGGACCTGAACTTCTTCCTCGAAGATCCAACCGTCTTGAGGGCCGGGTATCCTTTCCCGCCAGATGATCCGGTTGATGACCCGACAGCTCTATTTGGGCCGGACGGGCGTGCCGACGATGTTTATGCCTACTTCGACGGGGTTGGTGATGAGGGGTTCCTGTTCTTGCTGAAGCTGATCGACCCGGAGGGTGACGTTACGAGCCGCGTCGTCGTGGTGGAAGCGGGGGACATCGTTCGAAACACCGATCAGTTCGATGAAACGCTTCTGCCGACTGAACTGGGACTAACCGGAACGCTGGACAACAATGACGGCGTGGTCGTGATCGAGGGCAACGACTACAATCTGGTTGGAGAAGGCTATCAAATCTACGGAATGCAGATTCTTACCGCGTCCAACGGGTTCAGCGGGACCGGTATCGATCTCAACCCGGTCACCGGCGAAGCGTCCGGCGCGTCAACAGAGTCGCAGGCGTTCGGACCGCCGGATTCTCCCGACAATGATGTTGCGAAGATTGTCGACATCGGTTTTGTCCGCCGCGACAGTTTCGAAAATGATGCGAATCTTGCCTTGGAGGTGGCGGTTGCAGATGGCGATGATGATTTCACCGCACTACAAACACTAAACTTTTCACTGGTGAGCAGCGGAGCCCTGCAGGGAGGAGTGGGTTCCGACAGTATTAGCGGAACCGAGGGTGACGATGTCATAATCGGTGCGGGCGGTGCGGATATTCTGACTGGCAACGGCGGGGCGGATGAGTTTGTCTACAACGATCCAGCCGAAGGGCCAGACGCGATTTCCGACTTCGACGGCACCGAGGGAGACTTGCTGGTTCTGGACGCGGCGGGCTTCACGTCTCTGGTGGCGGGTGCATTGCCCGGATCCTCCTTCGTCAGCGGAGCTGCGGTAGATGACACGAGTGCTTCGGATGGTGATGACTACTTTTTATACAACTCGACAACCGGTGCTCTCTATTATGATGCCGACGGCTTATCGGGTGGCGCCATCTTGCTAGCGACACTAAACGACGGCGTGACCTCGCCAGTTTTGTCCGCTAACGATTTCAACATAATCTGAAGTCGACGGCGCCCCCATCCAAAGGGGGCCGCGCGCATTGCCACGCTGCGCCCTGAAGGGAACCTCCGGCGACGCGATCTTCGCCGTGCTCTGCGGCTGCGGGCACAACATCCGAAAGATCCTGGCCCGGCTCCGCGCTTTCTTGGCCCTGATCATCGCATGGATCGCCGACGTCCTGAGGCCCTCAGCCACTGTCCATGGCGATGGCCGCTACCCGGAAATGGCCGCATAGGCGTTGTTCAGAGCCGACTACCCAACGGCGAAAACGACCGAGTTGGCAGGAGCGTGATGTTCTTGGCGACCTTTAAGTCGCTGTATGCCGAGACGATCCAGTGCAGACTTCCTGCTGGGAAAGCATGCTCTTGGCAGAGGCAGGTTTGCCTACGCTCTCCACAACGATGGCACCAAGTTTCTGGGCGCGGCCACTGCTCCGGTCGATGCAGCAGGCTCACGGTCCAATCTCGCTCAGCGAGAGGCACGTGGACTCCAGATTCAGGCAGGGAGCTTCTCAGGTGTGCTCGACAAACCGCTAGAGCGCCCGCTCCAGATCTGACCCTCGGGATCAATCTTGCCCTCGCCAAGCGCTTAAGAATGTTCAAACGACTGCACCAGAGACAGCGAGCAGCAAACATCATCTACTACCGCGAAGCGGCGCGCTCCTAGCTTTTCTCGGGCGCCTAAACCAGCTGTGTGTACTTCAAAAACGTGTAAGAGGCGATTATGTTATATTTTAACTCGCTTAGTAGTCCACATGCCTTCCTCTGTGCCTTAGATAATATACTTGACCCGGTCCCAGGCCTTCCGGAGCGGTCGCAACACAATGAGCTACCCTGAGGTAGGCCATGCGAGAAGGTCGCCACGCTGAAACGCTGGACTACGGCGCGGGAATTTACCTCTACTCCGACTTCATGAAGATCCGGCTTGCGATGAACCTTATGGCCGCTGTCCCGGCCTCCGGACGGAGGCTCTGGAGTTACGGGCAGAATGCAATAGGCTCGGGGAGATCATCCGGACCACTGGGATCGCACTAGCCTTCGCCCGCGACGACCAGCTCCACCTTGGCCGTCTCGATCTGCGCGCGCAGCTCGTCGGGCGGTGTGGCATCCGTCACAACCGCGGCGAACTCCGAGACATTGGCAAGCACATGCAACGCTGTCTGACCGAACCTCAGGTGATTGATCATCAGCACCGATTGCGCCGCCGCATCCATCATGCCGCGCTTCACCCGGGTGATGTCGTCATCCATGTGATAGACCCGCGCCCCGTCCGCCGCCGGGGTCGAGATGAAGGCCAGATCGGCGCGCAGCTCCGAGAGCCCGCGCTCAGTCACGCGGCCGACCCACGCGTTGTACTTTGGCGAATAGCGCCCTCCGAGCGCGATCACCGTCATCCCGGCCTCGGATTTCAACGCCTCCATCACCGCGTCGTTGTTGGTGATCACCGTCAGCGGCCGCTTCTCGAGCAGCATCTCGCCCAGCACCGTGGCGGTGGAGCCGTCATTGATCATCACCGTCATCCCCGGCTCGACCCGCTCGAGCGCAGCGCGCGCCATGCGGCTCTTGAGCTCCTGCCCCTGCAGGTGACGGAACCGGAAATCGCTCTCGAACTGCGAGCCCGGCTCGATCGTCGCGCCGCCGCGGATCTTGCGCAGCAGCCCTTCGCTCTCGAGATCGTCGAGATCGCGGTGGATGGTCATCTTCGACACGGCGAACTGCTCGGCCAGCTCGTCGAGCTGCACCGCGCCCTTTCGCACCAGCGCATCGAGAATCTGCTGCCTGCGGTCGTCCCGTTTCATGCGCGGCGGTCCTTCGGTCCAAGCGTCGCGACGCGTGGCCGCGTCAGTCCAGAAGCGCGCGCGCCGTCCGCTCGTCGGTGATCAGCCCGGCGACACGGCCTGACCGCAACACCGCCCGGATCGCCTCGACCTTGTCCGGCCCGCCCGCGACCGCAACGATATCCTCTTCGCGCTCGGGATCGTAGCCCACCGCCAAGGTTCTCGCCGAGAGCGTGGTTTCCACCACATTGCCCTCGGCATCGAAGAAATCCCCCAGCATCTCGCCGCGCGCCCCGGCGGCGGCGATGGCGTCGATCTCGGCCGGCTCGATCATCCCCGAGGAGACAAGCTGCGCGTCCGCCGTGGCGGTGCCGATGCCGACGATCTTCAGCGTCGCCGCCTGCGCCATGCGGAACACCTCGTCGACGCCGCGCTGCGACAGCAGCACCTCGCGATCCTCGACGGTGTTGGCAAAGAACGGCACCGGCATGACATAGGCCCGCGCGCCGGTCTTCTCCGCCAGCCGGTGCATGACGTCATGCGGGTTGGCCGAGAAATTCCGCGTCAGCCCGCCAAGCAGCGACACGAAGTTCAGCCCCTTGGCATCCATGCGCGGCAATTGCCGGGTGATCTCGGCCAGTGTGCGGCCATGGCCGAGCCCGATCACCGAATGCTCGCCGGCCTCGAACTGCCGCCTGAGATAGGCCGCGCCGGCCAGCGCCAGCGCCCTGAGCGGCAGGCCCTCCTCTCCGATATCGGGGGCCACTTCGCAGAGCTTCAGCCCGTAGGCCTCGAAGAGCCGCGCCTCAAGCTCGACGCATTCTACGATGTCGCCCTCGATCGAGACCTTCACCCGCCCCTCGGCCACCGCCTTGGCGATCAGCCGATGCGCCTTGACCGAGGGCAGCCCGAGCCGCTTGGCGACCTTGGCCTGCGTGAGCCCGCCCACGTAATGCATCCAGGCGGCGCGGATCGCGAGGGTTTCGTCGGTGTCGTTCATGGCGTCCTTCGGGCGGGGTCGGCGCGGGCCGACGGCATGGATCGGATCTTGATAACGTCCGATCTTGATAAAGTCCGGGCGCGTCCGGGAAAAGCCCCGGTTGCGCCCCCCTGTCAGAGTTTCAGCTCCGCCGCGCCGGTGTCGATATGCGGTGCCCAGAAGGCGATGCTCTCGGCGATTTGCGGGATCACCTCGCGGTCGTTGGGCTCGCGCTCCTTGAACGACAGCTCGAGGCAGATCTCGTTGTCCTCCGCCCCGCCCTCGGCAAAGGCCCTCAGCAGCGGCTCGGGCTGGATCTTGCCCTTGGCGTTGAACGCGGCGGTGAAGGGGCGGTGGCCGCCCTTGTCCATCAGGCTCTGCTTGATGTGGATGATCGGCGACAGCTTCGGCACCGCCCGCGCCCAGGCATAGGGATCGTAGTCTGCCGGATCGTCGGAGGTGACGTCGCCATGATCGATATCGGCCATCATCCACATCGGGATCGCCAGCCCCGCTGCGCTCAGCCGCCGCTGCAGCGCGAGGCATTCGGGGATCGTCTCGCCGAACTCGCGCGCGATGCTCATCGGCTCCCAGAACACATAGTCGATCCCCGCCGCGTGGCCGTGCTCGGCCACTTCGGCCCAGCAGTCGATGGCGATGTCGATCATCTCCTCGCGCCGCGCCGCATCGTCCTGCTCGCGATAGGTGAGGATGGCAAACTGGGTGCCGACCGACGTGCCGCCGAGATCGGCGATGATGTCGGCGAAGCTCTTGAACCAGTCGACATAGTAGCGCCGCACGTCGCGGTCGGGGTGGCCGAAATGGTTGAGCCGCCCGTAGGGCCCGGTCATCCCCGAGGTCACCCGCACGCCGGTACGCTCGAGCGCCGCGCCCATCTCGCGGGTCAGTCGCCGGATCACCGGCGCCGGCCAGGACGGGTTGATAAACTCATGCGTCAGCTGCAGGTCGCGGATCCTGAGATCGCGGGCCACGCAATCGATCAGGTCGGCCGGCTCGGCGAAGCGGTTCACCAGCGGGTTGGTATTCAGCGAAAGCCGCAGCGCCATCACGCGGCCTCCGCGTGGGCACGGTCGAACCACTCGGTGAAGGCGGCGATTTCCGCTTCGGTCAGGTCTAGCCGGTGCTTGGTGCGGCGCCAGAGGATGTCCTCGGCGGTGATCGCCCATTCGTTCGAGACCAGCCAGCTCACCTCGGCCTCGTAGAGATGCGCGCCGAAATGCCGGCCCAGCCCCTCGAGCCCCTCCGCCGCGCCGGCAATGCGCCGGGTCAGGGTGCCGTAGCGGCGGCCGTAATACTCGCGCAGGTCGCGCGGCATCCACGGAAACTCCGCCTTCAGCGTCTCGCGGAAGGCATCGAAATCCGCGCCGGGCATGTCGCCGCCCGGCAGCGTCGCGCCCTCGGTCCAGTCACCGCCCATGTTGGGAAAGACATGGGCGATCTCGTGCAGGCCGCGCTCGGCCAGCTCGCGGAAGGTGGTGATCTTGCCTCCGAAGATGTTCAGGAGCGGCGCTCCGCCGGTCTCGTCGAGGTCGAACACGTAATCCCGCGTCACCGCCGAAGGGTTGCCCTGGCCGTCATCGAAGAGCGGCCGCACCCCGGAGAAGGTCTCGAGAATGTCCTCGCGGCGCAGCTTCTCCTTGAAGTAGCGGTTCACGCAGCCGAGCAGGTAGTCGATCTCGCCCTCGTCGATGGCGACATCCTCGGCGCGGCCCTCATAGGCGATGTCGGTGGTGCCAATGAGCGCCTTGTCACCCTCGTAGGCGTTGATGAAGATCACCCGCTTGTCGTCGTTCTGCACGAGGTAGCTGTGCGGCCCCTGCCAGAATTTCGGCACGATGATGTGGCTGCCCTTGACCAGCCGCACATTGCGGGTCGAGTTCGCGCCCGCCACCCGGGTGAGCACGTCGGTCACCCAGGGGCCGGCGGCGTTGACCAGGCACTTGGCGAGGAACTCGCGGGTCTCGCCGGTCAGGCTGTTTTGCGTGGTGATGCGCCAGCGCCCGTCCTCGCGCCGCGCCGAGATGGCGGGTGAGCGGGTCAGCACCAGCGCGCCGCGCTCGGCGGCGTCGAGCGCGTTGAGCGCCACCAGCCGCGCATCGTCGACCCAGCAGTCGGAATACTCGAAGCCCCGGGTGTAGCGGTCGAGCAGCGGCGCGCCCTCCGGATCGCGGCGCAGGTCGAGCGTGCGGGTGCCCGGCAGCTTGCGCCGCCCGCCGAGGTGGTCGTAGAGAAACAGCCCCAGCCGCACCAGCCAGGCCGGGCGGTCCTGCGGCGAGTGCGGCAGCACGAAGCGCAGCGGCCAAATGATGTGCGGCGCGGCGGTCATCAGGACCTCGCGCTCGATCAGCGCCTCGCGCACCAGCCGGAACTCGTAATACTCGAGATAGCGCAGCCCGCCATGCACCAGCTTGCCCGAGCGTGACGAGGTGCCCTCGGCCAGATCGCCCTTCTCGCACAACGCCACGCGAAGGCCACGCCCGGCGGCGTCTCGGGCGAAGCCCGCCCCGTTGATGCCGCCGCCGATGACGAACATGTCCAGCTCTTCAGGGGTCATCTCACGCTCCTCCCTGCGCCGGTTTGGGCGCGTCTTTGGTCTCTGTGGGGGCGGCCAGCGCCGCGCGGTGCTCGGCCAGCCCATCCCAGACCGGCTCGAGCGCCTCGCGCGCGCCGGCATAGACCGGGTAGAGCGAGGCGTAGGTGACACTGAGCGCCGGGTCCGGCGCCTCGGCCTCGCCCAAGAGCGGCGTCACCCACTCGGCGACGCAGGCGGTCATGTCGGGATAGGCGCCGATCGCCACGGCGGCCATCATCGCGCAGCCCGCGGCCCCGGCCTCCTCGCGGGCCGAGACCCGCACCGGCGCGCCAACAGAGGCGGCTAGGATGCCGCGCAGCGCCGCCGAGCGCGCCGCCCCGCCGGTGAGCCGCAGCTCCTGCGGCAGCTGGCCCATGGCGCCGTAGCAATCGCGCGCCGCCATCCCCAGCCCCTCGCAGACCGCGCGGATCATGTCGGGAAAGCGGTGATGCGCCGAAAGCCCCACGAGCCCCGCGCGGGCATTGGCATTGACCATCGGGCCGCGCTCGCCGGCCTCGGAGACATAGGGCTGATAGAGGATCTGCCCCGGCTCCGAGCGCGCCAGCCAGCCGTCGATCCGCGCCACGAGGTCGGCGTAGTCATGCGGGTGGCCGGTCTCGCTCATCAGGTCGGCGGCGACGCGCAGCGCCCAGTCGATGTTGAGCGTGGCGGCCATGTTGGTCTGCACCTGCGTGACCATGCGCGTATCCGGCAGGCAGATGACGTAGCCCGAAGTGCCGTTCAGCGTCACCGCGTCGTCGCGCATCGCCTGCATGTGGACGCCGGTCGAGCCGATGGTCGAACAGGCGGCCCCGGGCGTTCCGGTATGCACCCCCGCCCCAAGCGCCGTCATCACCATGTCGACATAGCCAAGGCTCACCGGCGTGCCTTGGGCCAGCCCGGTGGCGGCAGCGGCCTGCGCGCTCAGCGGATGGGTGGACTGGCTGCCATCGACGATCTGCGGCAGCAGGTGGCGGCGCGCGCTCAGCCCCAGCGCCTCGATCACCAGCTCGGAATAGGCGCGGGTGCGGAAATCCCCGAAGGTGAAGCTCGCCTCCGACGGGTCGGTCGCCCGCACCCCGGTGAGGTTGAGATAGAGCCAGTCCTTGCAGTGCAGCGCCACCTCGGCGCGGTCGAGCCGCTCCGGGCAATGGCGCTGCATATGCGCCATCTGCGCCCCCTGCTGGCAGGTGTTGAGCGCGGTGCCGGTGGCGTGGAAGCGCGCCGCGTCACCGGGCTGCGCCGCCAGCGCGCGGGTGGTGGCGGCGGCGCGGGCGTCGAGCCAGAGCCAGGCGTCGCCCACCGGGCGATCCTCGGCCCCAACGAGCCAGGTGCCGTCGCCCTGCCCCGTCACCGCCAGCGCTGCGGTGCGCGCGGCGAGCTGCTCGATCTTGTCGCCAAGCCCGCGCAGCGCCTCGGCGCATTCGGTCCAGGTGCGGTCCATGTCCTGCGTCGCGGCGCCGTCCGGCGTCGCGAGATAGCGGTTGGGCACCGCCGAGGCCGCCAGCTGGCGCCCGCTCAGGGTGAAGGCCACCGCCTTGATGACCGAGGTCCCGGCGTCGATGCCGATGATGATGTCGCGTTCAGCCATGCCGCACCGCCTCGCGATGCGTATGACCGGCCGGGCAATGCCGCTGCGCCATGCCGCTCCTCCCTTTCCAGATGCCGCCGACTCCTCCTGCCGACGCGGCGATTCCACCGGGCAACACCCAGGGAACGCCCTCAACCATACCGGCGCGGCGCATCATGTCGAGTGTAATTTTTTACTTCCATCGTAATTTATTTCATCTAAGGTGAGGACAGCGACGCAAACATCCTCGCCAACCGTTCGGAGGAAAAGGTTGGCGAAACATAGGGTTCAGCGTCGCAGCGGGAGAATCGTCGGATCACCGGGGCTCTCGCGAAACGGGAGGATCACGGCCCAGACCCCGGTCTGGCCACATCGGATCTCATCCGGGCGCCGCTGCCCGGCCTTTGCCCCGCGAAGGCCGCCGGAGAGGCTTTGCCCGGAGTCGTCCGGCCCCCTCCCGCAACGGATCAACCGGCCCCGAGAACGGGGCCAGACGGGAGGAGCGACGGGCATGAGTGCCAGCGAGATTTCGATCAAACCGCGTGTCGGACGGCGGGGCCTGATCCTCGGCGCCGTGGCGCTCTGCGTGGTGGCCGCGATGGCGCTCGACACCACCGTCGTGACCATCGGCTCCGAGCAGGACACCCGCGTCGCCGGCTTCTCGCCCGATGCCTACGGCGCCGAGCAGTTCCCCCGCATCCGCAAGGACATCAGCGCCCGCGCCGTCGATGCGGCGACGCTGGCCGCAGCCTTGGCCGAGGACAAGGCGGCCGCCGCCGCGCAATACGGCACCGGTGGTGCCATGCCGGTGCTGCCGGTGCGCCTCACCGGCACCGTCGGCGAGGGCAAGGGCGGGATCTACGATGTTGCGGTCGAGGGCGTCGACGGGGTCCGCATCCGGGTCCAGACCGGCCCGGCGATCAACGGCACCGATCTGCGCGACGCCCCGGGCGACATCGCCTTCGGCGCATTCAAGAACCAGATCGAGTACCAGGATGCCGGCGCCGGCATCAACCGCGCCATGAAGGCCGCCGTGCTCGAGGGCATCGACACCTCGGCGCTCACCGGCAAGCAGATGACCGTCACCGGCGCCTTCAAGCTGATCAATCTGAAAATGTGGCTGATCACCCCGGTCGAGG